>QHVX01000082.1:0-7898 GCA_003222375.1 Acidobacteriota bacterium | reverse complement strand
TCGATGATCAAGTTTCTGATCTACGAGGCGATCACCTGCATCGTGTGGGCGATCGTCATCGCGACGGCAGGTTTTTACTTCGGCCGCGCCGTCGAGCGGATCCTCGGCCGCGCCGCGCACATCGAGAAGTGGGGATTGTTGATTCTGATTGTTGCCGGCGTCGGGATTTGGGCGTGGCACCAATGGCGGGACCGGGCAGAAAGCAGAAGGCAGAAGGCAGAAGGCAGCAGTAACGAGATGTAGCATCCTTCTGCCTTCTGCCTTCTTTCCGGTCAGCCCTCGTAGTGCTTGAACTCGAGCTCCGCCTGCGCCGCTGCCAATCGCGCAACAGGCACGCGATACGGCGAGCAGGAGACGTAATCGAGATTGCACGTGCGGAAAAAGCGGATCGAGTCGGGATCGCCGCCGTGCTCTCCGCAGACACCGACCTTCAGCTTCTTGTTCGCGCTGCGTCCGCGTTCCGTACCCATTCGCACGAGCTGGCCGACGCCTTCCTGATCGAGTGATTCGAACGGATCTTTCGGCAGAATCTTTTTGTCGACGTATTCCGGCAGGAACGTGCCGGCATCATCGCGCGAATAGCCGAACGCCATCTGCGTCAGGTCGTTCGTGCCGAACGAGAAGAACTCCGCGGTCTCAGCGAGCTTGTCGGCGATCAGTGCCGCGCGCGGGATCTCGATCATCGTGCCGACGACAATCGGCATCTGGACCCCGCGCTCTTTGAGCACTTCGGAGGCCACGCGGCGGACCATGTCGGTGAGGATCTGCAGTTCCTTCACGGTGCCGACGAGCGGAATCATGACTTCCGGCTTGGCATCGACGCCGTCGCTCTTCACTTCGCAGGCAGCCTGATAGATCGCCCGGACCTGCATTTCGTAAATCTCGGGGAACGTGATCGCCAACCGGCAGCCGCGATGGCCGAGCATCGGATTCGTTTCGTGCAGTTGATTGACCTTCGCACGCAGCTCGATAAATCCCCATTCCATGTCGCGCGCAACCGTCGAGATCTGGCTCTCGGTATGCGGCAGAAATTCGTGGAGCGGCGGATCGAGAAGGCGGATCGTGACCGGCATTCCGGCCAGCTCGCGAAAGATGCCTTCGAAGTCGCCCTTCTGATACGGCAGCAGCTGGTCGATTGCCTTGCGGCGTCCGTCCTCGTTGCGGGCGAGGATCATCTCGCGAACGCGCAGGATGCGTTCCTCCGCGAAGAACATGTGCTCGGTGCGGCAAAGACCGATTCCGTGCGCGCCGAAAAGCCGCGCCACGCGCGCGTCCTGCGTCGTGTCGGCATTTGTGCGGACGCCCAGCGTGCGAATTTCGTCGGCCCATTTCAGGAGGCGATCGAAATTGCGAAAAACTTCCGATTGCTCCGGCTTCATCGTTCCTTCGACCAGGACCTGGATGACTTCCGAAGGCCGCGTCGCGAGTTGCCCGCTGATCACTTCGCCGGTGCTGCCGTCGATGGAGATCCGATCGCCTTCCTCGAGCGGCTCATGGCCCTCCGATCGCAGCTCGCCGCGTGAGTAATCGACGCGCAACGCTCCGGCGCCGACCACGCACGGCCGTCCCATTCCGCGCGCGACGACCGCGGCATGCGATGTCAAACCTCCGCGGGTGGTGAGAATGCCGACTGCGCTGTGCATGCCCGCGATGTCTTCGGGGGACGTCTCGATGCGCACGAGAACGACCGGGCCGTCCTTCGCCATGGCAACCGCGTGCTCGGCGCTGAACGCCACCCGCCCCGCCGCCGCGCCCGGACCGGCGGGAAGACCGCGGCCTAACAGGCGGCCGCCCTTGAGCGCCTTTTGTTTCTCGGTTGCGTCGAATACCGGCGCCAGGAGCTGCGTGATCTGATTCGCTTCCACGCGCGACACGGCGTCGCGCGGCTCGATTTTTTTCTCATCGACCATGTCGCATGCGATCTTCACCGCTGCGAATCCGGTCCGCTTTCCGGTCCGCGTCTGCAGGAGATAGAGCTTGCCCTTCTCGATCGTGAACTCGATGTCCTGCATGTCGCGGTAGTGGTCCTCGAGTTTCCTGTAGACGTCCTCCAGTTGTTTGTAGACCGCGGGCATCGTCTCTTCGAGCGACTTCTCTTTGCCGACGACTTGGGCCTTCGAGATCGGAAGCGGCGTGCGAATGCCGGCCACGACGTCCTCGCCCTGCGCGTTAGGCAGATACTCGCCGAAGAACTTCTTCTCGCCGGTCGATGGATTGCGCGTGAATGCGACGCCGGTGGCGGAGTCATCCCCCATGTTGCCGAAGACCATCGACTGCACGTTGACGGCCGTGCCCCAATCGTCCGGAATTCCGTTCAGCTTGCGATAGGTGATCGCGCGCTGGTTGTTCCACGACAGAAAAACGGCGCCGATCGCCCCCCAAAGTTGGTCGGCGACGCCCTGTGGAAATTGTTGATTGTTATTAGTAACAATATTCTTATACGTTTCGATGAGCTTTTTCAGCCCAGCGGCCGGAATCTCCGCGTCCGTCTTGACTCCCGCGCGGTCGCGCGCCGCGAAGAGCTCGTGCTCGAAGTGCTCGCGATCGATGTTGAGTACGACATCGGAGTACATCTGAATGAAACGCCGGTACGAGTCGTACGCGAAGCGTTCGTTGGCGGATGCCGCGAGCCCCTTCACAGTCTCATCGTTGAGGCCGAGGTTGAGGATGGTGTCCATCATGCCGGGCATGGACGCGCGTGCACCCGATCGGACCGACACGAGCAGCGGCTGTTTCGCATCGCCGAATTTTTTCCCAACGGATTTCTCGACCCGTGCGAGGTTTTCCTCGACCGATTTTTTCAGCTCGGGCGGATACTCTTTCCCGTGGGCGTAGAAGTACGTGCAGACCTCAGTGGAGATCGTGAAGCCAGGCGGAACGGGAACGCCGATGTTCGTCATCTCGGCGAGGCCTGCGCCTTTGCCGCCCAGGATGTCCTTCATCTTCGCGTTGCCCTCGGCGTGACCCTCGCCGAAGAAATAGACGTACTTTTGCGGCATCGCGGGCGCGATTATCTCCGAATCTCCAGATCGACTGTGCTGTACAGCGCGCGCATCGATTCGGTCACCGGATCCTGCCGCGGGCTGTCGCTACCGGCGGCGATACAGACGTCGCCCTGATTTTCCTTCGCGGTCGGAAATCGAAATTCGTGTGCGACGAAGTGAAACTGGGCCGACGGTGTGATTGGAAGCTCAGTTCGTCCGTAGAGCGACAATCTCTCGGTGCGCTCGAGGATTGCTGCTGCCGGCTGCCCAATGTCGATGTTGCATTTCGCGCGCTCGCCGAACCACGACGTATCGAAGAACATCGGAATGGCTTCCTCGTGCCAGTTCAGGCCGCTGAGACGCTGTCCGTCAGGCGAAATTGTGATCAGCGCCATGCCGTAATCGTTGCCACGAATCCAGCTCAGTCGATAAATGCGCCCGTCAAATCCGCCATCGAATCGCATCGGCTCTTTTCCCGTCTGCAGAATGCCCGTCACGTACGAACCGTGGCGCTCGAACCGCGCCGGCTCGCCGTTGATGTTCCAGCAACCGGTGATGTCGCCCGCCCGCGCCGGCTCGAGCTCCTTGCCTGCTGCGAGGATCGAGTACAGACGTACGTCGTGATTCGCGACTGCTCCATCGATCATCGTCACGCGCATGTACGACAGCTCGGCCGGCTTGATGTCGAACCATTGCGCTTCGTTTGTCGACGCCGACTTGATCGTGACGATCGGCGAAAACGTCTTGCCGTCATTCGATCCCTCAAAAGACACGCGATTTGCGCTGAAGCCGCCTTTCACGACTGTTCGAATTCCGACTCTGTCGACTCGGCTTCGCGCCGGCAACGCGATCACCGTCGATTGCGGCAGATCGGCGAGCGGCGTCATCCAGAACGTTCCGGGATCGCCATCGATCGCGTGAAGTGCCGAGGCGCCGAGAAACGCTTCGCCGGTGCGCGAGACGGTGGTTGCTCCATGCGCGATGTCGCAAAGGCTCGTGCGCTCGGCCGCGTCGGTGATTGGCGTCTCGATCGCGGGCGCGGCGGGTGGGGGCGCCTCATGCTTCGGGCACGCGATCGCGATGAAAAGGAGAATCGAGGCGCATCGCCTCACGCGCGATACTCGGAACGGTCGACGACGATCTTCGTGACGTCGGCGATCTTGAGGACTGCGTTCCCCACTTTGCGCAGCAGCGACATCCGATTCTTGCGAACTGCCTGGTCGTCGACCATGACCATCACTTCGTCGAAGAATGTCTCGAGCTCCGGCGCCATGGCCGCGAATGATTCGAGGGCTCGTTTGTAGTCGCGCGCCGCAATCATCTCGTCGATCTGATCGCTGACTGAGCCGGCAAGCTCGTTGAGCCGCCGCTCGGTTTCGTTTTCGAGTTTCTTCGGATCGACCTTGCTCTCTTTGTGATCGGCGGTGATGTTGGCGATGCGCTTTGCCGAATCGAGGATGGAAAGGAAATTCGGATCAGACCGCATCGTCTTCACGGCGGCGATGCGATCAACGAGATCCGTCAGCAAGCCCTGCCAGCCGGCCTGCATCGCCGCCTGGATTTCGTCGTACCGGAAGCCGTAAGCCGAGGATTCGAGGACCGTCTCGATGCGCTCGGAAAAGAAATCGACGAGATCTGCTTTCACGGACGGCGCGTTGTGCACTTCCAACGCGATGTCGAGTAGCGCCTCCATCGGCAGACGCACCTGACGGTTATCGCGATTGAGAAGGATCTGAACGATTCCCTGCGCGGCGCGGCGGAGAGCGAACGGATCTTTCGATCCAGTCGGCCGTGCGCCAATTCGGAAAAATCCGGCGAGTGTGTCGATCTTGTCGGCAATCGACACGATCGCGCCCGACAGCGTCCGCGGAAGCGCGTCTTCGATGTTGACGGGCAGATAGTGGTCGTAAATCGCCTGCCAGACATCCTCGGCATGGCCCTCTTCACGCGCGTAAATGCCGCCGATGCGACCCTGAAGGTCGGTGAACTCTTTGACCATTTCGGTCACCAGATCCGCTTTACAGAGCCGCGCGGCGGTCAGGGTGTCGGCAGCGTCGACTTTGAGATGCTTGCAGATCGCGCGCGCGATCGCCTCGATGCGTTTGCTTTTGTCGAGATAGTTGCCGAGCTTTTCCTGAAACTGCAGATGCGATAGTTGATCGAGGCGTTCAGCGAGCGGCTTGCGGCGATCGGTGTCGTAGAAGAATTTCGCGTCGGCAAAACGTGCATTCGTGACGAAGGCATTGCCGTAAGCGGCGTTGCCGTCGGGATCGGATTCGTTGTCGAGGACCGCCAGAAAGGAATTTGTCAGCTTTGCGTTCGCGCCGCGGATTGGAAGCTGCTTCTGATGCACGCGCATCACGGTCACGAGGACTTCCTCGGGCAGCGCAAGATATTCTTTTCGAAACTCCGCGCGCAGCACGCCCGGGTATTCGGTCAGATACTGCCACTGCGCCCAGATGGTGGCATCGAGCGATGGCGTTCCCTGGATTTGATTGGCGAGGATGCGCGCACGCTCGGCCATCACGTGACGCCGCCGCATGGCATCGATCACGACCCGCGCAAGCTCCAGCTTCGTCACGTAATCGTTGTAGCCGGTGACGGTGATCTTTCCGGGCGCGAGCGTGCGATGGCCCACGGTCGTCGTGCCTGACACGACGCCCAGGACTTGGATGGGAAGGTGCTTGCCATCGAAGACCGACAGCACGGAATGAATCGGTCGTATGTACGGCTGGTCGCCGCGGCTCCAGCGCATCATCTTCGGCCAGCGCAGACTCTCGACAATCGCAGGAATCCGCTGCTGCAGAATCGAATCCGTTCCGCGCCCGGCGATTTTCTTTCGGATGCGAATGTAATCGCCGCCTTCGATGATGGCGTCGCGCGAGGCGTTGTTCTTCTTTAGAAATCCTTCCAGCGCTTGATCGCCTGCCTTGCGCGGCGGACCCTTGACCTCCTCCTCGCGATCGCTTTCGCGCAGCGGCAGTTTCGAAAGAAAGAAAATGATCCGGCGTGGCGTGCTGCTGACGTAAACCTCAGCGCCCGCGAACAACTCGCTCAATTGCTGACGGAGAGTCGCCTGCGCGGCATCGTGCATCCAGGCCGGAATTTCTTCGGTGAGGAGCTCGAAGAAATACTCGGACATCTACGAGACGCGCTCCTGCGCAGGCAGGAGTGGAAATCCGAGCTCGCGGCGACTTTCGAGATACTGCTCGGCGCAGCGCACCGCGAGATCGCGCACGCGTTTGATCACCGCGACGCGTTCCGTGGCCGACACCGCGCCGCGCGCGTCGAGCGTGTTGAAAATGTGCGAGCACTTCAGCGTCCAGTCGTACGCCGGAAAGACCAGCTTGCTGTCGAGACATCTTTGCGCTTCGGACGCGTACTGTTCGATCAGCTTCCAGTGCAGATCGATGTCCGCGATTTCGAAGTAGTACTTCGAGAATTCGTATTCGTCCTGTTTGCGAACGTCGCCGTAAGTGAAGCCGCCGCCCCATTCGATGTCGAAGGCCGAGCTCTGCCGCGACAGAAACATCGTGAGGCGCTCGATGCCGTAGGTGATCTCCGCCGAGACGGGCGAAAGATCGATTCCGCCTGCCTGCTGGAAATACGTGAACTGCGTGATCTCCATGCCGTCGAGCAAAACCTGCCAGCCGACACCCCAGGCGCCGAGCGTAGGCGATTCCCAGTTGTCTTCTTCGAATCGGATGTCGTGACGCGTCAGATCGAGTCCGATCGCGCGCAGCGAGTCGAGATAGATGTCCTGTACCTCGATCGGCGACGGTTTGAGGATGACTTGAAACTGGTAATGCTTGCCGAGACGAAACGGGTTGTCGCCGTAACGACCGTCGGCAGGACGGCGCGATGGCTGAACGTACGCGACTTTCCATGGCTCGGGACCGAGGACGCGCAGGAACGTGGCGGGGTGCATCGTGCCGGCGCCCACTTCGACATCGACAGGCATCTCGATCATGCAGCCGCGCGCGGCCCAGAAATTCTGCAGACGCAGGATGAGATCCTGAAATGTGATGCGCGCCATGGTTGGCGGATTATAAGTGGAGGCCTTGCGTTCCCGTCGTATCGGTCGGCGGCGTCGGTTTCTGATCGTCCTTCTTCTTCGGCGGGCCGGTTGTATCGGTTGTCGTTGGCGCGACGGTGTCCGTCGTCGTCGGCGGTGTTGCCGTGTCTGTTGGCGGTGCGGTCGTTGTGGTCACGGGCGGCCGAGGTCGTGGCCGCGGTCGCGGCGGCGTATAGCCGGATGGGAATCCGGTGGTCGAATCGGGAAGCGACGATGCGACGGTGCCAGGCTGTTGCGTCGAGGTGGTCGTTGCAGTCCCGGGAACCGTGAACGCCGTCGTCGTGTCAACGTTGGTTCCGGTCGCGGTCGATGTCGTTAGCGGCGGGCTCGTCTCACCAGGTCCGTTGATCGTCGACGTTACCCCTTGCGCCGAGCCTTCCTGCACGGAGTCGTATTGCTGCTGGTTGCGCTCTATTTTCCCGCTTCGACTGCATGAGGCTGCCGCCAGGACGAGAAGAATCGCCACGAATTGCTTCGGATTCATTGGGCCTCAAAATCGCACGTTATATGCCAAGGCATACATGCCGCAACGTTGTTGTTGTGAAATCCGTACCGCTCTGGTACAGTTTCGAGCCTATCGATGCTAAAGATTTCAAGACTCACGGATTACGGCCTTCTCGCGACAATCTACCTTGCCCGCAAACAGGGCGAGACGATCTCCGCTCGCGAGATTGCCGAGTTCTATCACCTCCCCATTCCGACCGTCACGAAGGTCCTGAAAACGTTGCATCAGGGCGGCGTGATTGCGTCGCATCGGGGCGTGTCGGGCGGCTATTCGTTCGAGGGTGACCCCGAAATGTTCACCCTCGGTCAGGTTCTCGAGCTTCTCGAGGGTCCAT
>QHVX01000320.1:3359-8995 GCA_003222375.1 Acidobacteriota bacterium | reverse complement strand
ATCGAAGATGCTCGACGGTTTCAGCCGGTCGCCGTTCGACCTGCTCCTGACCGGCGCGGCCGTTCTAGGAATCGTCATTGTCTTCAATCGATGGGTGCCGACGCCGCGACTGCAGCTCCTTCGCGCCTTCCTGGCACTCGGGGCTGCGACCGGCTTCGTGATTTTTCTTCGCAATCTGGTCGACAACTCCCGCGTTTCGCCGATCCCGGATCACATCGTGCCGCTGTCCGTGGCGCAGGCGGTCTTGCTGATGGCGATCTTGTGTTTTGGGTTCGCGGTCGTTGGGCTCGCCCCGCGATTTGGCACACGTCATCCCGTTTTGCGTCTCTTCGTGGCCGCTCTCGTCGTCGTGATGCTGAGCTACATCCCGCTGAACATCTTCGAGACATCGAGCGCGCGCAAATTCGTCGCCGAGACTTATGCGCCGCTGGTGATCGGCGAGGCGGGACAGTTGCGCACGATGATCGAGGATATGCTGCTCAGCGAGTTCTCGCGCGTCGACCTGAGCACGATCCTGCCCGACGACTACACGCGCATGGATCTGCAGGATCTCGCCTACGCATTGTGGCTGCACTCCGATCTGTCGAAACTGCGGATCCCGGCCGTCATCAACGTCAACGACATCTTCGATCATCCGCTGAGTCGCTTCGGCGTCGGATTGCCGCAGTTCAGCGAGCGCCGTTCGGAGAGAGGGCCCGAAGTGCTGCAGGTCGGAACGCTCCGCCGCGTCCTCATGCATCACGACTTCGACGTTTCCACCTTCGGGATTCCGATCGGCGAGGGAAGCATCCACGTCGTCAATCCTGCCGACCCTGGCGCGACCGCGACCTACGCCGACATCTACCGCGATTTCTTCGAGCCGTCGTTCGCGGACACGACCACCGGCTTGCGCGCGCAGCCGTCGCCGACAGTGTTCGAAAAAAACGGCAATAGCCGAGGACCGTCGACGCTCAAGTTGCCGCAGAGTCCGGAGCGTTATTTCACGATGCTGAAAAGCGGACAGGGCCTGTGGGTCAATGCCGCGCAAGGTTCTTCGGTTTATCTCCGCCGGAGCGACGACATGCTGTATGCATTTCCGGTGCAGGTCCCGACCTTCGGACAGCAGGTGCGGCGCGCGGGAAGCGTCGCGATCTGGGCGATCGCGTTTGTTCTGATTGCGATCGCGATCAGCTCACTTCCGCTGATCGCCTCGATCGTGCGGGGCTTTCCGCGGAGCCTCGACTTTCGAACGCGCACGTCGGTCTACGTCACGGCGGTCGTTCTCCTGCCGCTGATCCTCTTCGTGATTTTTGTCCGTGCGTACCTGGGCGATCGCCTGAAGTCGGAGTACAACGACCGCGCGCAGACGGCCCTCAATACCGCCGAGCGCGTCATCGAAGACTATCTCGCGTCGACCAACTCCGCTCGCCCCGAGCAAGTCCTCGACGACGATGTGCTGAGCTGGCTCGCGCTGGTCATCGGTCACGACCTGCATCTCTATCGCGACGAACAGCTCATCGCGTCGAGCCGGCGCGATCTCTTTGCGGCGCACGTCGATTCCGAGCGGTTGCCGGGCGAAGTGTATTCGGCGATCGTGATTCGCGGCCGGCAACTCTCGCAAGCGCAGCACACGTCAGGCTCCGCGCAGTTCATCGAGATCTACAGTCCGATCACACTGGCTTCGGGTCAGAACTACACACTGGCGCTTCCATTCATCGTACAGGCGCGCCAGATCCAGGCGCAGGTCAACGATCTCGCGACGACGATTTACATGTTGCTGGTGTTTGTCGTTCTCGCCGCGATTGTCGTTGCCAATCGCGCCGCCAGAACCGTAACGCGCCCGGTGCAGGCGCTGGTCGGCGGAGCGCGGGCGGTCGCGCGCGGCGAGTTCGACATCGACGTCCGCGTCCCTCCCGATCCCGACCTCGGGCTGCTGGTCACCACCTTCCGCGATATGGCGCAGTCGATCCGGCGGCAACAGAATGATCTTCGCCACGAACGCGATCGATTGCAGACGCTGCTCGAGAACATCAATGCCGCGGTGGTCGTGCTCGATGGCCGAATGCGGGTCGTCGCGACGAACCTCGCCGCGCGAAAGCTCTTCGGCGAAGGGATTGTGTTCCATCCCGAAGTCCGCGACTTCCTCGAGAATCACCGGCAGCGCCGCGCCGAATCAGCGGAGCTCGAGCTGAGCGTCGACGATGCCGCGCGCACGTTTCGCGTATCGGTCGTTCCGCTGCCCGATACAGACGAAGAGATGCTGATTGCCGAGGATGTGACGGAGATCCTGCGGTCGGAGCGGCTCGAGGCGTGGGGTGACTTACCGCCGAACATCTCCGCGCAGTCGCCGAGCGCGGTGATGCCGATCTGCCTGTGCTCGTCAAATCGGCGGTCGACAACATCCTTCGTCAGGTCAAAATGCTCCGCGAGACGTCGAAGGAATTCAGCGATTACGCCTCGCTGCGTCAGGTTCAGAAGAGGCCGCTGAATCTGCGCAGGTTGCTGGAAGAGATTGCGGCCAGTTACGCCGACAGCCGGCAACGCGGGATCGATTTTCGAGCAGACATCGCGACGTCCACGCCTGCGCAATTCGCAGGCGATTCGAGGATGCTCCGCGGAGCAATTGCCAACCTCATCGAGAACGCTTTCCAGGCTGCACCGGGCGGCATTGTCCGGCTTGGCAGCCACGTGCTCGACTCCAGAGTGGTCGTGTCTGTCGAGGACAACGGCCCGGGAGTTCCGCCTGAAGTCCTCCCCCGGATATTTGATCCATACTTCTCGACAAAATCCGCGGGTACCGGCCTCGGCCTCGCCATAACCCGTAAGGCCGTCGAGGAGCACGGGGGCTCGATCCGAGCCGAGAATCTCAACCCGGGATTCCGTGTTTCGATTGAGTTACCGGTGAAATAGAATCACCGTTTCCGATGAAAAGACTGCTTCTCGCGCTGCTGCTCGTCGTCTCTGCGCCTCTGGCGCAAGGCGAGGGGCCTATCGACGAAACGCGCTTCACGCTGCGCGAAGAGTTCCTGCGTCTGATCAATCGAGATCGCAAGCAGTTTGGCTTGCAGCCGGTGAAGCTCGACCCGTTGGCCTCCGTTGTCGCAGATGCGTATTGCCGCGATCAGATCCGCAACGGCACCACCGGCCACTACACGACTGACGGGCAGGCTCCGTACATGCGTTACTCGTTCGCGGGCGGCAATGACGGCGTCAGCGAAAACGCGGCCGCATGGTCGGCCAACTACAACTTCTCCGACCGCGCGCTTTACGAAATGATGCGGCGCTCCGAGGATGCGATGATGCGCGAGGTGGGGCCGCATGACGGTCACCGCCGCACGATCCTCGATCCATTCGCGACGCACGTCGGAATCGGTCTGGCGTGGGAACATGGCGAGTTTCGCCTGACGCAGGAGTTCATCCGCCGCTACGTCGATTGGGTGCGGCCACTTCCCCGGACCGCATCGGTCGGCGACCAGCTTTTGACCAGCGGCCGCCCGGCGCCGGGATATGCGATCGAAGCGATCACCGTCCATCGCGAGCCGTTTCCGCAGCCGATCGCGCCGGTGACCGCGAATGCCATCACGACGTACTCGCTGCCCGACGCGCGGCGTGAGTATCTGCCGCGTCTTCGCAATCGCGTCAGCATGAATTCCGCCGGATCGATCCAGGAAGTGCGCGAGGTCTACAGCGACGGCCGGCACGGAGATTTTCCGGTCAAAGATGACGGCGGCTTCGCCTTCGTCGTTCCTTTTCCTGACGGCCCCGGCGTCTACACAGTCGTCGTGTGGGTCAAATCGCAGGGCGCGCGAGAGTCGATTGCGGCCAGCAATGTTTCGCTGCGCGTTTACGGCGCGGGTGACGGCGCTGCCGCCAGCGCCTTGTCGCAGCGCTAGCCGACGATCCAGAGCGCCTGGCGCCGCGCGACCGCCTGTCGCGCGGAGAGCATCAGTTGGATGTAAGTCTGGATGTCGAGATCGGCTTCGATCAGCTCGTCTTCTTCGAGGTACTTCGCGGCCAGCTGCATCAGCTCGACATCGTCGGTCGGAAGCGAACTGCTGGCCGCAAAAATCTGAAGCGCTGTGACGAGTGCCGACAGACTCGCGACATGAAAAGGATCGGCAACATTCGGCAGCGAGATTTCCTCGATGCCCTTCACCGGCGCGTCGACAAAGACCGCCTGATAGGCATCGATGGCCGCGATCTGCGGGATGCGCTGCTGCAGCGCCACCCAGCCGCGCACGTCGACCTCGTCGGAGCGATACGGCTCGTCCCCCTGACCGTCTTCGATCGCGAAACGCTGGCGCAACGCGCCTTCGACCGCTCGCGCGAGATCAGGACCTAAAACGTCGTGCGCGGAGCCCGCAACGAAGGTGAGCGGCACGGCGTGTCAGCTTACCAC
This sequence comes from Acidobacteriota bacterium, assembly GCA_003222375.1. Taxonomy (GTDB): domain Bacteria; phylum Acidobacteriota; class Thermoanaerobaculia; order Gp7-AA8; family Gp7-AA8; genus Gp7-AA10. The sequence continues at coordinate 4,617 of QHVX01000320.1, read as the reverse complement.
GGCGGTTTGCATACAATCGCGGAGGTGCTCGAACGCCTGAAGCGGATTGCGCCGTTTCTCAAGCCGCTCCTGATCCTGGGCGTCTTTGCGATCGCGTTGCGCGTCCTCGCGACCACACTGGCGCAGTATCGCTATCGTGACATCGTCCGCTACATCAGCTCGCTCAACGGCGATCAAATCATCCTGGCCGTCGTGCTGACTCTACTCGGCTACCTGGTGATGACCGGGTATGACACGCTGGCGTTCGAATACATCCGGCATCCGCTCCCCTATCGCAAGATCGCGCTGGCGTCGTTCATCGGCTACGCGTTCAACAACAACGTCGGCCTGTCGGGTCTCGTGGGGGGATCGCTGCGCTACCGCCTGTACACGGCGTGGCGCTTGAGCGCCGTCGAGATCGCGAAGGTCATCGCGTTCTGTACGATCAGCTTCTGGCTCGGATTCATCGTGTTGGGCGGAACGTTCTTCATCATTCTTCCGCCCGAGATCCCGGCATCGGTGCATCTGCCGCTGAACTCCATCCGCCTGCTCGGCATCGTGTTGCTTCTTCCTGCGCTCGCCTATCTGGGATGGATTGCCTTTCGCCGCGAGCCCGTGCGCATGCGGCAGTGGGAATTCGAGCTGCCGACGTTCGGACTCTTCGTCGCGCAGGTGACGATCTCGGCGATCGACTGGATCATCGCCGCCGGCGTTCTCTACATCCTCCTGCCCGATTCGCTTCCGCTGACCTTCACGCGATTCCTCGGAATCTTCCTCCTGGCGCAGATTTCGGGCGTGGCGTCGAACGTCCCTGGCGGCTTTGGAATCTTCGAAGCGGTCATCCTGATCTTCCTCGCCCCGTTCTACTCGGCTTCCTCGATCCTCGGCGCCCTGGTGGCGTTCCGCGTCATTTACTACCTGTTGCCGCTCTTCATCGCGACGATCCTTCTGTCGACGCACGAGATCGTTGAGAAGCGCGAGGGCGTCGCGCGCGCCTGGAAAATTTTCGGACGATGGGCGCCGGGTATCGCGCCGAATCTGCTGGCGTTCACGACGTTCGTCGGCGGCGCCGTTCTGCTTTTTTCCGGCGCAACTCCGACCCTGCCCAGCCGTCTGCAATGGCTTCGACGCCTCGTTCCGTTGCCGATCGTCGAGATCTCCCATTTTTTTGGCAGCATCGCGGGCGCGCTTCTGCTCTTGCTTGCGCGCGGTCTGCAGCGACGGCTCGATGCCGCCTATCAGCTCGCGCTCGTGATTTTGTCGGCCGGCATTCTCTTTC
>QHVX01000320.1:0-3323 GCA_003222375.1 Acidobacteriota bacterium | reverse complement strand
TGCTGTTCGCGCTGGTTTCATCGCGGCGGCATTTCCATCGCAAAGCGTCGCTGGTGAACGAGAGCTTCGGACCGGGGTGGATCTTCGCGATTCTTCTCGTGCTGATGTCGGCGGCCTGGCTGGGCTTCTTCAGCTACAAGCACGTCGAGTATTCGAACGATCTGTGGTGGCGATTCGGATTTCGAGGCGACGCGCCGCGATTTCTGCGCGCGTCGGTCGGCGTCGTGGCCGCCATGCTGATCGTCGCCGTCCGCCATCTGCTCCGCCCGGCGATTCCGGAACCCGATCCGCCGACCTTCTCCGAGCTCGAGACAGCCTCGGATATCGTGCGTCACGATCCTCACAGCGCAGCGGCGCTGGCGCTGCTCGGCGACAAGCCGCTGCTGTGGAGCGAATCGGGACGCGCCTTCATCATGTACGGCGTCGAAGGCCGAAGCTGGATCACGATGGGCGATCCGGTCGGCCCGGACGAAGAAAAGTCGGAGCTGATCTGGAAGTTTCGCGAGATCTGCGATCTGCACGCCGGCTGGCCGGTGTTTTACGAAATCAAGCGCCAGCATCTCCATCACTACCTCGACCTCGGCCTGACGCTGCAGAAAATCGGTGAAGAGGCCCGCGTGCCGCTGCCCGACTTCTCCCTGGAGGGTGGCTCACGCAAGTGGATGCGGAAGATGCAGCGGAAAGTCGAGACCGAACACTGCTGGTTCGAGATCGTCGACGACGCGGAGTCGGTCCTTCCCGAGCTGCGCGAGATTTCCGATTCGTGGCTGACCGAAAAGCGAACGCGTGAGAAAGGTTTCTCGCTCGGTTTCTTCTCAGAAGATTACGTCGGCCGATTTCCGGTCGCGGTGGTGCGGCGGGGCACCAGTCGCATCGTCGCATTTGCGAACGTTTGGACGAGCGCGACGAAGGAGGAAATATCGGTCGACCTCATGCGTCATCGCATCGACGCGCCTAACGGCGTGATGGATTTCATGTTCCTGCAACTGATCTTATGGGGCCAGCAACAGGGTTACGAGTTCTTCAATCTCGGAATGGCGCCGCTGTCGGGCCTCGAGAATCGATCGCTGGGCACGGTATGGAATCGCGTCGGCGCGCTGGCCTATCGCTTCGGCGAGAACTTTTACAACTTCCAGGGTTTGCGGCAGTACAAAGAGAAATTCGATCCGGTGTGGGAACCGATGTACCTCGCCTCGCCCGGCGGACTGGCGCTGCCGAGGATTCTGACGAATCTGGCGACGCTGATTTCGGGAGGCCTGCGAGGCGTGGTGGCAAAATAGCGGAGCGTGCTCACGCTCCTCCTGGCCGCCGCCGTTACCACTGCGAAGTTGCCGCTCGTCGAAGTTCCTGCGACGAAGGGCGCGTCGGACACGCTGGTGGTCTTCATATCGGGCGACGGCGGGTGGGCGAAGATCGACAAGGCGATTTCGAAAATTCTCGCGGATAACGGCATGCCGGTCGTCGGCTTGAACGCGCTGCAATACTTTTGGACCAGGCGCACCCCGGAGTCGGCATCGCGCGATCTTCAGGCGATCTTGGAGCGTTATTTCGCACGATGGAAGAAGCAGCGCGTGCTGTTCGTCGGCTATTCGCGAGGCGCGGACGTGCTTCCGTTCATGATCGCTCGCCTGCCGGCCGAGCTCCGCGCGAAAACGCGATTGCTCGCCCTTCTCGGTCCGAGTCCCAAAGTGGAATTCGAATTTCACATCGGCGACTGGATGCGAAGCACTTCGAAGACGGGATTCGACGTCAAACCGGAAGTTGACAAATTATTATCATATAATATCGTGTGTATTTATGGCCAGGATGACAAAGACTCCCTCTGTCCGTTGCTAACCGGAACGCGAGACGTCATGCTCAAAGGTGCCCATCATTTCGATGGCGGCTACGACAAGCTGGCCCGTATCATCCTCGCGAATCTCCAATGATCAGCATCCTCTTCGCGATCACGGCCGCCTGTCAGGCACCGATCATCGAGCTGGCTGCGACCGGCGGCTCCAGCGACCGTTTCGCAGTGATGTTGACCGGCGACGGCGGCTGGCGGCGCATCGACAAACGCGTGACGGATGGACTTCGCGCCGAAGGCATTCCGATCGCCGGATTCATCGCGTCCGAGTACTTCCGGACGCGCCGCACTCCGGAGGAGAGTGCCTGCGCCCTCATGCAGGTTGTGCGCACTTACAAACAGCGATGGAACAAATCGAAGGTCATTCTCATCGGTTATTCACGTGGTGCCGACGTTCTTCCTTTCATGATCAGCCGGCTGCCCAATGACGTCCGTGATTCCATCCAGCTGGTTGCACTGCTGGGCCTCGAGCCCACGATCGACTTTGAGTACGAACCGTGGTGGTCGATCGGCCACTACATGCATCATCACTTTCAATATCCCGTTCTTCCCGAAACACAAAAGATGCGCGGCATGAACGTTCTTTGCATCTACGGCGACAAGGAAAAAGATACGCTCTGCACGCACCTCGACCGATCGCAGTTCAAGATTCTTCGCGAGCCGGGCGGTCACCATTTCGCGGGGCGCTATTCCGAGGTCACCGAGGCGATTTTGAATGCGGCGCGCTGAATCATTCGTCGTGATGCTGGCGATCCTCGCATGTCACAGTCCGACTGCGCCGCTCGACAACGTCGCGAAGGTCTATGGGCGCCTTTCGGGACTCGTGAAGATCGGACCGAATTGTCCCGTCGAGCGCGAAGGAAGTCCGTGTCCCACGCCGCCCGATGCGTACGCACTACGCAAGATCCTGGTGTTCGACGAGCAGCGGACAAAACTTCTGTTCACCGTCGACATCGATTCGCAGGGCTTGTATGTCATCGATCTCGTTACCGGTAAATATCTGATCGACGCCAGGCTCGTCGGAATCGATCGCACGAGCGATCTGCCGAAAGTCGTCGAGATCCACGCCAACAGCGTCACGAAGCTCGACGTCAACATCGACACCGGCTTGCGGTGATCGCGCGGCCTGGGACGTCATCCTGAGCCGCGCAGACGCGAAGGATCTCGTCGAAGAGATCCTTCGCTTCGCTCAGGATGACGCGCGCGAAAGCGCGCGTCAGCTCAGGTGTTTGTTGACCAGCGCAGTCATCTCGAACATCGAGACCTGCTTTTTCCCGCCGAAGATCTTTTTCAGATTGTCATCGGCGTTGATCATGCGTTTGTTCTGCTGATCCTGAAGGCCGTTGGCTTTGATGTAGTCCCAGACCTTCTTGGTGACCTCGCTCCGCGGAATAGGTTTGCTTCCGACAATCGGTGCCAGATCCGGACTCGGCTGCACCTCGGCCGCCAATCCCTTGCCGCCCCCTTTTGAGCTCGA
>QHVX01000318.1 GCA_003222375.1 Acidobacteriota bacterium | reverse complement strand
ATTCCTGGCGCAACACAACGCGAAGCTCGTCGGACGGGCGGGATACTCTATCCTTATCTATCGGCTGCCGTGACGGCATGCTGTTCGCAACTTTGACAGACGTGACTCTTACCCATACGGATCGACTTTTCGCGCTATCGGGCCGCGCGAGGCGCATGCCTCGGTCGCCGATCCGAAAGCTCGTGCCGCTTGCGGATGCAGCCAAAGCGCGCGGAACGAAGGTCTACCACCTCAACATCGGGCAGCCTGACATCGAAACTCCCGCGTGCATGCGCGATCGGCTCAAACAGATGGATGCCAGAGTCCTCGAGTACTCGCCGTCAGCCGGCACGCCTGAGTTTCTTCGTTCGCTGCAGCGTTACTACGAACGCCGGCTGGGCATTTCTCTCGAGCTCAACCAAGTCCTCGCGACGACCGGCGGCAGCGAGGCGATCCTTTTCTCGCTGATCGCGTGCGCCGATCAGGGCGACGATCTCATGGTCGTCGAGCCGTTCTACGCCAACTACATCGCGTTCGCGACGATGGCGGGACTCAACATCGTTCCGGTCACCAGCCGCGGGCGCGACGGATTTCATCTGCCGCCGCGCGAAGTATGGGAAGCCACGATGACGCCGCGCTCACGCGTCGTCATCCTCTGCAATCCGAACAATCCGACCGGGACCGTCTATACGCGTGAAGAGCTGGACGTGGTTGCCGGTTTCTGCCGCGATCACGGTCTCTTTCTGATTTCCGACGAGGTCTATCGCGAATTCGTTTACGACGGGAGACGGGCCATCAGTGCGCTCGAGCTTCACGGATGCGAAGACTTCGCGATCGTCGTCGACAGTCTTTCCAAACGCTACAGCGCCTGCGGCATTCGACTCGGCTCGCTCGTCACCCGCAATCCCGAAATCTATGACGCGTGCCTGCGCATGGCGCAAGGCCGCCTTTCACCGCCAGGACTCGCGCAGTTCATCGCGATCGGCGCCGACGCTCTCGGCGAAGAGTACACGCGCGATGTCGTCGCCGAATATCAACGACGGCGCGATGTCCTTTTCGAAGGTCTGACCGCCATTCCGGGAGTTTTTCTGCAGAAGCCGGAAGGCGCGTTCTATTGCGTCGCGAAACTTCCGGTCGACGATGCGGAACATTTCGCCGCGTGGCTGCTGACTGATTTTCAGCACCAGGGCGCTACAGTGATGGTCGCCCCCGCCAACGGCTTCTACGCCTCACCCCTCGGCGTCAGCGAGGTCCGGATCGCGTACGTGTTGAACGTCGCTGACCTTCGAACTTCGATCCGAATTCTCGACACGGCGCTGCGCAAGTATTCGGGATAACCCTTGGAGTGCGGCGGCTTGCCGCCGCTTTCGGCACCGCACTCCAAAGGCTCTACAATCCGCGCGCATGAAATATTGGTTGATGAAGGTCGAGCCGTCGGCCTACAGCATCGACGATCTGGAGCGCGATGGGACCACGACGTGGGACGGCGTGCGCAACAAGGTCTTGTTCTACGCATCGAGCGCCGAGCCGTCGGGGGTCACCGGTCTCGCGGAAGTGAGTCGCGACGCGCGGCCGGAGAAAGATCCGGCGTGGTCGATGGTCGACATCCGCTTCGTCAGGAAATTTCCGGAGATCGTGCCACTCGAGACTCTCAAGAGAACGCGCGGCCTGGAAAATATGGTCGTCGTCAAGAAGGGGACACGATTGTCCGTGCAGCCGGTCACAAAATCGGAGTACGACATTGTCGCGAACCTCGGTCGAGGTCGTTAGAGCCGACATCACCAAGCTCGCCGTCGACGCGATTGTCAACGCCGCCAACACGACTCTCCTTGGTGGCGGCGGAGTCGATGGCGCGATTCACCGCGCCGCCGGTCCGGAGCTGCTGGAAGAATGTCGCAAGATCGGTGGCTGTCCGACGGGCGAGGCGCGGATTACGCGCGGCTATCGATTGCCGGCAAAGCACGTGATCCATACCGTCGGCCCGGTTTGGCATGGCGGAAATCGCGGAGAGCCGGAGCTGCTGGCGTCGTGCTATCGCAGCAGTCTTCAGTTGGCAGTCGACAACGGAATTCGCTCGATCGCGTTTCCGGCGATCAGTTGCGGTGTGTATGGGTATCCGATCGATCAAGCGGCGGAGATCGCAGTGCGCGAGGTCGTGAAGGACGACCGCCTCGATCGGGTCATCTTCGCGTGTTTTGGCGATGATGTCTTCGCGGCGCTGGAACGCTCTTTGCGGCTTCAAAGCGGTCGATGAGTCTTGCGCCGAGCTGCCCTGCCTTGATCGTCCATGACGATGGCCCGTTTCGTAAGGCACTCATTGCGGCGCTCGATCAGAACCATTTCACCGTCACGTCTTCGACCGACGGTCCCGAAGCGCTGAAGGCGCTGAATGAACGCTGTTTCAGCGTTGTGCTCCTCGGCGTCGATTTGAAGACCGGCCGCGGGCTCGCGACGCTCGAATATCTGCGGGACAAGCGACGGACAAGCCTGATCATCGTGGGAATTCCGAATCCGAAGCTGCGCGACTACGCGAAAACGGCGGTCGAAACACTGGTGAAGCCAGTGGATCCGAGCTACGTCGCGCGCCGAGCCCGCGTCTATTGCGGGCATTGAGAATTACTCGCTCGCGACTTTTTCGACCACCTGCTCATGCGCGCTCGGAATTTCGAGCGGACCGTGCTTCAGGTCCTCGCGAATGATGAGGTCGAGAAAATAGGAGCGCACGGCATCCGGGCCGCCTTCTTTGTACACGCGCCGGACGTCCGTCACTCGCAGCCGGATCCCCGTCATCGTGTGCAGATACTGACAAAAAACGACGGCGCGAGAGCGAAACGAAATGATCAGAATCGCCAGCAGAAGCAGCGCGAAAGCGAGAGGCATCGCCGCTGCCAGAGAGGAGATCCGGAAGAGCGAACTCGCGATGGTCATGGAGGGAACGGACCGTCAATCCTACCACAGCGGTCGGCATCGATCGTGTAAGTGAGCGGCAGCGGGAGATGGCAATGTCGGAAGAGCGATACGAACCGATTTCGTGCGATTACCACGACCAGCTGGAAGAGGCGGCCATGCACAAAAAGCGCGTGGAGCTCGAATTCGAGCTGGAAGGTGTGACCCAGCGCGAGACCGGCACGATCGCCGATGTCTACTCCTCCAACGGTGCCGAGTTTGTCAAATTTGTGGCGCCGGAAGGGCCGGTCGAGATCCGGCTGGACCACATCATTTCCATGCGGCAGGCGTCGCGGTAAGATCATTCCATGCCGAAATCGCTTTTTTACATCGGCACCGTCTTTTGTGTCTTTCTGGCCGTATCGGCGGCCGCTACGCTGACGCAACAGATTCAGGGTGGCCCGATGTCGTTTGTCGCGATTCATGGCGGCACGATCTCGGGCGGTTCGGCGGGCGGGTGGGCGATTGTCGTTGCGCTGGTTGCGGCACTGNCTGGCGGCGCGAAATCTTTTCGGCGCGTTTCTCGCGGTCCTGTCGGTGGGAGCAGCGGTCGTGTCGCTCGCGTGGGTCGTTGTACTGCAGGTGCGGATGCTCGCCCTGGTAAGGCGGCGGCTGGCGATCGGCGGCGACATCGGCGAGATGCACTTTGCAGCGGTCCTGATGCTCGGCTACTTCGTGGCTTTGAGTTTTCTCGCGCTCCGCCCGTACTTTCGCGTTCAGGCAAGCCGATTCCTGTCGGCGCTGGTGTTCTTCCCGCTGCCGCTGCTGCTGTTGATCGTGATGCAGGAGCTCTTCGTTACGGCATCGCCGGCGCCGTTGCCGGCGACCACGCCGGCCTCGATCGTTTTCTTCGCAGTAGTGGCAATGCTCTTCTTCTCGATCGCCGTGCATTGCGTTCGGCACCGCCACATGTTCATCGAGACGACCAACCTGCGCGAGTTGCTCGAGCCGCGAATCGATCCGGGGCGCAGCGGTCGTCCCATTGGCGGCGTGGCGTTCGACAGCTAAGCTAAAATCGGCCGCTCATGCGAACACTTTTCTTCGGTGCCCTGGCACTCGCCTGTGCATCCGCGCACGCGGCGTCGCTCCCGGCATTCATTGAGACCGCCGATCACTTGAAGCTTGGCGATGCGAAAGTCGTCGACAACGCTTCGTTTGGGATTGGCCATCTCAAATTGAAGATGACGTCCGGATCGGCAGCGCCAGTGATGGCAGGTGCGGACCCGGTCGGATTCTTCTTCAGCGGCAAGGGCATGATCGAGTACGAGACGACCGAGACGGCGGAGTTTCCCGTTGTTGCGCACAACGTGAAGGCCGTCGCGCACTTGAGAATGACGTCCGAGACGACCCGCATCGTTCTGAACGATGCATTCACGGACGTTCTGATCTTCGCCGGGGGAGTGGCACTCCCGGATCTCCGCGGCTCAGGCGGACCGTTGCTGACCGATGACTTCAAGCGGCACGAGGGGATTTTTGACCGCCTTTGGGCCGCGCCGCGTTCTCACGAGCTTGCTGTGCAGAAATTCTCATTTCCGCACGGCAAGTTCGTGCGAGCTGAGTTTTCGGGCGGTCGAGATCCGCTGGCCTACGAGTACGACGATTACGAGGACCGAACCGAATCTCTGTACTCGATATCTCCCCCAAACATCCTGAGTGGCGATCGCCGTCTCGATCAGCGCCTTTACCCAAGAGTTCTTTCGGTTCAACCGGTCGGTCACGATCGCAGCATGACGCCGGTTCCTCCATTCAGTTTGACAGGTGTCGATTTCACACTGACCGGCGAGGGCGATAACGCCAAGCTCGATGTCACGGAGACGATTTCTCGCGCATCCGGGTCGCAAAATGTGTTGCGGTTTCGGATGCTGAGTGAAGTCATCGTGAAGCCCGGCGTCGTGCCGCGACGGTTCAATGTTCGGAGCGTGACCGATGAAGAAGGTCATCCGCTCCCGTTCGATCACGGGCACGATCTGGTGGTCGAGCTTCCCAATACCGCGTCGTCGACGGTGCGACTGAAATTCTCGATCGACGGCGATTTCCTGATACGTGAGGGCGGTGACAACGCCTGGCAACTTGGTGTCGGCAGTGCCTGGTTCCCTCTGCCGCGCCAGCTTGGCGGTTGTGCATATACGGTTCATTCGGTGGTGCGCGTCAAGAAGCCGTTTGTACCGATCACGCCAGGAGATACGGTGCGTCGAGTGGAAGAGGGCGACTACAACGTCGTGGAGAGCCGCATCGACAAACCGGTCCAGTTCACGATGGTGCAGGCCGGCAAATATTCACTCTACGAAGACAAGCGTGGCGAGAAGATCGTGCGCGTGGCGACGTATGCGTTGCCGAACAAACGCGCCGCGCAACAGTTGACCGACCTCGCCTTCGCGATGATCGATTACTACGAATACTTTCTGGGCGCGTTCCCATTCAGGGAGTTCAGCATCATCCAGGTCAACGATTACGGCTTCGGTCAGGCGCCGCCCGCTGCCATGTTCATCACCAACGAGGCCTTCACGCCGCTGGCCACCGAGGTTGATCAATTATTTTCGCAGGGCATCAATGAACGCTTCGCGCACGAGATTGCGCATCAGTACTGGGCATACGTCGTTCGCATGCCGAGCGAGGAGGAGCAGTGGCTGACCGAATCCTTCGCGGAGTATTCGGCGGCGCTGGCGCTGAGGAAGCTGAAAGATGAGGCGAGCTACAAACGTCTGGTGTCGACGTGGCGAGGCCGCGCGCGAGATGGGGCGACCGTTGCGCCGATCCCATACGCAAACCGGATCGAAGGAGATCCACGGATGTCACGTATCGAGAGGACATCGCTCCTGTACGACAAGGGTCCGCTCCTTCTCTACGCGTTGCACAAGGAGCTCGGCGATACGCAGTTCCTGACCTTTCTCAAATCGTATACGCGATCGTTCAACTTCAAATTCGGCACCACCAATGATGTCGCCGGACTTCTGCAGTTCATGACGAAGAAAGATTACCGCCCGTTCTTCGAGAAGTACTTTTGGGGAACGGCCATACCGGAGTGAGCGTGACTCGTCATCCTGAGGCGCGCAGACGCCGAAGGATCTCAATCAACTCTTCCGCATCTTGAGATCCTTCGCTACGCTCAGGATGACGATGTCGGAACTGAGAAGCGAGCTGCGGCGCTTGTTCTCGCTCGCCTTTCCGCTGGCGGCGGCCGAGGCCGGGACGCAGGTCATGAGTCTCGTCGACATGGCGGTCATCGGCCGCCTGGGCGGACTCGAATTGGCGGCCGCCGGGCTTGCGAACGCCGTCTACTTCGGCATCTCGGTCTTCGGCCTCGGCCTGATGCTGGGAGTCGATCCGCTCATATCGCAAGCGGTCGGCGCACGTGATTTCAGCCGCGCCCGCCGCGTGATGTGGCAGGGCATCTGGCTCGCGCTCATCACGGCGGCCTTGCTCACGATCCTTCTTTTGTGCGGACCGCTGCTCTTGCGTGCGATCGGCGTCAAACCCGAGATCGTTCGCCCGGCGTCGATCTTCCTTCTCATCCGCACGATCGGTCTTTCACCGTGGCTCGTCTTTTTTGTCATCCGCGCGTATCTGCAGGCGCATCACGTCACGCGGCCGATGGTGACGTCGATGATCATCGCGAACGTTCTCAATCTCATCATCGACATCGTTCTGGTTTTCGGATTCGGCCCGATCCCGGCGCTTGGCGTTGCCGGAGCTGCGATTTCCACGGTGTC
>QHVX01000319.1:2108-5446 GCA_003222375.1 Acidobacteriota bacterium | reverse complement strand
AGCACCGACAACACGCTGCAGGTTCTGCAGACGCTCGGATCGCCGGTCGTCGATCTCGAAAAAAACAGCGGGAAGGCCGAAGCGGTGCGGAGGGGGATCTTGGCCGCGCTGGATCGGCCGGCGGATTACGTCGGATTCTGGGACGCCGATCTCGCGACGCCGTTGTCCGAGCTGCCGGCATTCATGGACGTCATGGCGAATCGGGAGGCGACGCAAATGGTGTTCGGTGCGCGCGTCCGCCTCCTCGGCCGCGACATCAGCCGGCAAACGTCGCGTCATTATTTCGGCCGGGTCGGCGCGACTCTGATCTCCTCCAGTCTCGGTCTCGCGGTGTACGACACGCAGTGCGGCGCCAAACTCTTCCGAGCGACTCCCGATGTGCGTGAAGTCTTTTCGACGCCGTTTCTGTCGCGTTGGATCTTCGACGTCGAGATCATTGCCCGATTCGTGCAGCGCTGGGGACGCGACCGCGTTGCGAAAACGCTGGTCGAGTACCCCGTCATGGTGTGGCACGACGTCAAAGGCTCGAAAGTGAAATCGCGCGATTTTGTCCGCGCCTTGCGCGACCTCTGGAAAATTCATCGCGCGTACAATGCACGCAGATGACCGCTGTCAACGTCCAGAAGGACGAAACCGGCCTCTCATCCCTCGCACGCGGTTTGGTCGGATCCGAAATCCTGAAGATCTCGAGCGAGATCCGCGCGCTGTGCGACAAAGGCCGCCAGATCTGCAATCTCACTGTCGGCGATTTCGCGCCGCAGCAGTTTCCGATTCCGAAAAAACTCGAGGAGCTGATCGAGGAAGCCCTGCTGGCCGGCGAAACGAACTACCCGCCCTCCGACGGCGTCAAGGATTTGCGTCAGGCGGTCGTCCGCTTTTTTCAGGATTGGCTCGCCCTCACCTACCCGTTGGAATCGACGCTCATCGCCGGGGGCTCACGGCCGCTGATCTTCGCGGCGTACGCGTCGGTCGTCGATCCGGGCGATAAGGTCATCTATCCGACGCCGTCGTGGAACAACAATCACTACACCTACCTCGCGGGCGGCGTCCCGGTCGAGATCGAAGTCGGACCGGAAACGAATTTTCTTCCGACCGCAGATCAAATCCGTCCAATGGTCCGCGACGCGCGGCTGCTGTGCGTCAACACGCCCGCGAATCCGACCGGCACTGTGATGCGCCGCGACGAAGTCGAGGCGATCGGCCATCTCGTCGTCGATGAAAACAGCCGCCGCCTCGCTCGCGGCGAGCGTCCCCTGTTTTTGATGTGGGATCAGGTCTACTGGATGCTGACCTTCGGCGACAACCGCCACTACGCGCCGCCACAACTCGTGCCGGAGTCGGCGCGATGGACGATCTTCATCGACGGGATCTCAAAAGCGTTTGCCGCGACCGGCTTGCGCGTCGGATGGAGCGTCGCACCCGCCTACATCATCGCCCGCATGCGCGACATCCTCGGCCACGTCGGCGCGTGGGCGCCGCGCGCCGAGCAGGTCGCAGTTGCGAAGTTCCTCGGCATGCGAAATGAGATCGAGATCTTTCACGACGCAATGATCCGCAATCTGAGATTGCGGCTCGATCTCCTTCACGACGGATTCGAAAACATGCGGCGCGACGGCCTGCCCGTGCACTCGTTCGCGCCGCAGGGAGCGATTTACCTTTCGGTGCAATTCCAGATTCCCGGTCGCACGAACGAGGAAATTCGCAAGCTGCTGCTCGATCGCGCCGGCTTCGCCGTCGTGCCCTTCCAGGCCTTTGGCCTCCGAAAAGACAGCGGGTGGTTCCGGCTCAGCGCCGGCGCCGTTTCACCCGAAGAAATTCAGGAAGGCTTGCGCCGCGTGCGCGAAGCGCTGCAATCGCTTTGAACCTGAAGGACGCGCTCGCGAAATACGGCCTGCTGCTTCTGCAGGACAAAGAACTTCCCAGCGCAGTCGGGATCGTGACCGGCGAAGTCGTCTCGGGATCGTGGTGGTCACACCCGCGCGCCAACGAGATTTTCCGCAAGCTCGAGCAACTCGATGACGCCGTCAGCGCCAAGCTGATCGCGGGCAAAGTCACGTTCGTGCATCCGAGACTTTTGCCGGCGTTAGCAGCCGTCGGATCAGCCCGCGAGCGATGGCAGATGCATGGATTGTCGCCGGCAGCTCGCAAATTGCTCGCGCGCGTCGATCGCGAAGGCAGCGTTCGCGCGAGCGGGCCGGCTGCCAAGGAATTGCAGCTTCGGATTCTCGTCCAAGCGCACGAAGAACACACCGAATCAGGACGTCACGCGACCGTGCTCGAGCCGTGGCCGGCCTCAAAACTGACCGCCGAGGAGGGCCGGCATCGGCTCGAGAAGGCAGTCACCGCGATGGGCGCCGAGCTGCACGATCTGCCGTGGAATCGATTCAGGTAACCGACTACAAACGCGGCACGATTTTCTGGGCGAGCGCGATCGACTTGTCCTTGCTCGGCGCGAACGTGCCGACGTACGTGTGAGTGCCTTTGACGGCGACGACTGTGCCGGCCGTCGCGTCCACAGCTGCCTTATCGCCGACGCCGGTCAGCGGCTCGAAGCTCTTGCCTTTGGTCATCGAATCAAAAGGCTTCGCGCCGTCTTTGATGTCGAAGACGAAGAATGTCTTGTTGTCGGCAGCAGCCACCAACTTGCATTCGCTCTTCTTCGACTCTTCGAACTTCATCGGCTGGCCCACGATCTCGGTCACCTCGATTTCCGTGGTGTGTTTACACGTTTTGCCGGGCGTGACGCTTAAAGGCGCGACGATGTTGGTCTTGGCATTCGAGAGGTCTTGAACCGGTTTCGCGGGCGCTGCGGGCGACATTGTCTCGGACTTTCTTCCGCACCCGACGATGACGAGCAACGCGAGAATGAATGTCGTTCTTCTCATGCCGTCGTGTTCCGCAGGAACCGCGCCAGACTCTACTTCTGGTAAATCGATTGAGGTCATCACCTCATCCACGCGCACGATCGAGCCGGACACGATGGACGAGGTCGCGGAACCGAGGATCGCCACGCAGCGAGTCAAATTCCGGATCGACGTTCAGAAGAATCATCGTTCCCGAATGCTCGCGGTATTGCCGCTCGAGGTTGGCAAACGCTTCGTCACGATGTCCGCTGAGAAGCGCAACCCCCAAACTGCCGTAGAAGTTGTCGTAGCGACTCGCGGTACGCCGCTGCCATTCCTCGAGCGCGCGATTTGCCTCTTTGAAGCGGCCGGATTGTTGATAGGAATAGGCGATGTCGATGAGAAGGTCGGTGCGATCAGGGTCGAGCTCCAATCCCTTTTGCGCCGCCGCGATGGCAGCCGCATGCATCCCCTTCGCTGAATAAGCCCGGCTGA
>QHVX01000319.1:0-2046 GCA_003222375.1 Acidobacteriota bacterium | reverse complement strand
GATGTCTGCCACGTCGGTGTTGATGATGATGGAGACCGGATCCGCTTTCTGCGCTTCGCGGATCTCTCGGATGGACTCGTCGAATCGCCGTAGAGCGATCAGTTCGTACGCGTACCAGTGATGCGCAGTGGCGTAGCCGGGGTTCAGCTCGATCGCGCGCCGAAATTCGTGCTCACCGCCATCCCAGTCCCACTGGTAGTGCATCTTGATGAATCCGAGTGAGGCGTGCGCCTCGGCGAGCGTATCGTCGAGTGTCAACGCTCGATTAGCGGCTGCGATGGCCTTCGGCAGCGCCACGCGGCGTGGCATGTAGCGATTGGTCATCGCTCCGAGGAGGGCGTAAGAGTCGGCGAGGCCAGCGTAGGCCAATGCGTAAGATGGATCCTTACGAATCGCGCTCTCGAAGCTCTCGATGGCGTGACTGTAACCCTCCATCGTGCGCTTGTTCCAGAAGTAGCGGCCGCGCAGATAGTCGCGGTGGGCCTCTTGGTTCTCGGTGTAATGCCGCGCGTGGCCACCGAGGTTGATCATTAGAGCGCGCGCGACCTGGTCGCTGATGCGGTCTTGCAAAGAGAAGACATCGGAGACATGCACGTCGAACTTATCCGACCAGAGCGGAGCGTCGCGGTCGACGTCGATCAGTTGCACCGTCACGCGGATCGTCTCGTCGGCGCGCTGAATGGTCCCTTCAAGCACCGAGCGGACTGCCAGCTCGCGCCCGGCGGCAATCGGATCCCGCGAAACGGCGAATTTGCGCACGGCGCTCGTCGGCCGCACCAGCACGCCGCGAACGTTGCTCAGCCGCGAGATGAGCGCGTCGGCCATGGCCACACCGAGGTACTCATCTTGATCGTCGCCGATGGGATGGAACGGCAACACGGCAATGGTGGGCATCTCCTGCGCCGCGTGTGTCGCTGGATGCCGCGCGATCCACACAATACCTACAATGGCGGCGAGCGCCACGATCGCGATGGCGACCGAAAACCAGCGACGGTGCGAGGTCTGAGGCTTCGAGACTTCGCTCCCGGGAACCTCGCTAACTTCAGCAATGAATCGGTAGCCACGCCTCGGAACGGTCTCGATCATGTGCTGGTCGTCGTCGCCCAGCAACTTGCGAAGAGTGAAAACGTTCTGCGCCAGCGTCGCCTCTTCGACAAACGTCCCCGGCCAGACAGATTCCATCAATTCGCTCTTTTCGATCAGCGCGCCGTGCCGCAGCAAGAGGTAGTGAAGCGTCTCCGCAGCCTTTGGGGTGAGTGGAACGGCGTCAACCCCGCGATAGAGAAGTCGTTCGCGAGAATCGAATCGAAATGCGCCAAATCGATATGCGACTCCGGACATGGACGTGGTTAACGTGTTTCAAATCGCCTTTTGAGCGATCTTTGATCGTTTTTTCAAGACATCGGAGTCGCCGCGCCGCACCTTGAAGGCAACTCCCCCTACCTGATGAAACGCAATTGTACTGCCGCTCTTCTCGCCATGAACCTGATCTCTTCTCAAACGCCCGCCGTCGAGGTTTACGTCGATATCGACGACGTTGTCGAGCACCGCTCCGGCAGCCGGACCGTAGACATCATTGTGGCCAACCGCGGCGACGCAACAAATCATGAAAACTTCGACGCCTTGCTGGAAGTGCGGGCCAGGGGCGAGCTGGTGTGCCGCGCGACTACGAATTTCGTCACGCCAATCGGACCGGGGCAGTCGATCCGCGCGCTACGATTCGAGCTCCAACCTGCGAATCCACGGCCTCTCGACGCATACGTCGTCCGTGCATCGATTCATTACTGGGATCACACGCGTATCGGCACTCAGAAGGAAACCAAATTTGCGCTTCCCTCAGGACGCGGGAAGTGCATTGCACTCAAACCCGTCCAGTAAGTCGAGGAGATGAAATGCGAAAACTTTCAACACTTCTGTTTCTTTGCGCCATCGGCATGCCGCTCTTCGCCGCGACGACCGTTCGCGTCAAGACGAAACTCCCCGAAGGGGTCGAAATTGACGGTGAAACGGTCAAAGTGAAAGCCGGCTACGCCTTCAAGCGCGTGG
>QHVX01000317.1 GCA_003222375.1 Acidobacteriota bacterium | reverse complement strand
AGGCTCACCGAGGTCATCTGCGCGGGGTCGCGTACCGGATGCTCGGCTCGCTGACCGAGGCGGAGGATGCCGTCCAGCAAGGCTGGCTGCGCCTCAGCCGATCGGATGCCGGCGACATCGAGAATCTTGGCGCGTGGCTGACGACGGTCGTCGCGCGCGTCTCTCTCGACATGCTTCGCTCACGCGAGTCGCGCCGCGAGGAGCCTCTGGATCCGATCGCCAACCAGGCCGGCGGCCACAATCCTGAAGAGGAAACGCTGCTCGCGAATTCAATTGGGCTCGCGCTGCTGGTGGTACTCGATACGCTCGCTCCCGCCGAGCGACTCGCGTTCGTGCTGCACGATTTGTTCGGCATGTCCTTCGACGAGATCGCGCCGATCGTTGAGCGCTCTCCGACCGCTGCCAGACAACTCGCGAGCCGCGCACGTCGTCGAGTGCAGGGCGCACGCGCGGTGCCCGATGCAGATCTCACGCGTCAGCGAGAAATTGTCGACGCGTTCCTGGCCGCTTCGCGCGGCGGTGACTTGAATGCGCTTCTCGCAGTTCTCGATCCGAACGTCGTTCTGCGAGGCGACGTTGCCGCGATGCGCGGCGCGCCGCCGGAGATCCACGGCGCGGCAGCCGTTGCGGAAAGGGCGGTCAGGGGAGGCGCGAGGGCCGCGCAGCCGGCGCTCATCAACGGAGCGGTGGGAGTCGTCGTCGCTCCGGGCGGACGGCTGCTCATGGTTCTCAACTTCACGATCGCGCAGGGGAAGGTCGTCGAAATCGAAGCGATCGGCGATCCCGAGCGCCTGCGGCAGCTCGACCTGGCAGTTCTGTAAGATCGGCAACCGGCGGCCGCCGTCGAATTGATCGCGGTAAAATTACGATCGGAGGTCGACGATGCGCTTCCTTCCGCTGGCATTCCTCGTGACGCTGCTTCCCGCCGCCACACCCCCGATCGCTGTCCACATCAACGTCCAGCCGTCGTTCATGGACTCCTATCAGCTACTGACGCGGAAAACTCCATACACGTTCACATGCACCGCCCTGGCATTCGATGCCGGAAGCAAAAAGGCCCTCGTGAGAGCGAGCGTAGTCGCCGAGCGTGGCAAGACGAAGACTGAGAAAAAGACGAACGGCGAGTACGCGATCGACTTCACCGTGACGATCAATAAGGACGGCGATCGCGCCGACACGCGAGTTGCCGTCCAGCGAAACGGAGTCATCGTTACTGAACAACGCAACATGACGGCGCTCACGCAGCCGGCGCCATTCGGACGTCAATGAAACGACTCGCTCTCGCCCTTCTCCTGCTCGGCACTGCGTGCCATCGCAACGAGCTGCCGATCGGCATCTGGCTGTGGCGCGTCGACGGGGAGTGGACGCGGCCCGTGCGGCGCCCGGAGATTCAAATCGCGCCGGTTACGGTCCTCGTTTTTCGTCCGGATCACGAATATGTCGAGCTGCACTGCTGGGTCCTCGAACGGCCGGATAACACCGCCTACGTCGCGACGAACAGTCCGCGCGTTACGGTTGTTGGCGAATGGCAAAAGTCGTGGAGCAAGGTCTCGGTCGTGCGAAAGAGCGTTGCCACCAGCGCGCGATTCGGCGGCTCCATCGCGCCTTATTGCGCGCCGACGACTTATCGGATTGCAGAAAATTCGGTGCGGGGAGACGCGAGCGGCAAAGGCCAAGGACTCTACGCACCCGTCACGCGATTGGTCGCCCCCGATTTCGAGTACTACGTGAAAGAAGCGCGCAACTCGCCGTCGCGCTGCTCCCCTAGTAAGTAAAGACGATCTCCGACGGAAAGCTGCGGACACCGACGTCCTGCGTCGCGGCGACAACTTTCCCATTGACGCGCACTTCTTTCGGCTTCGGCACCGGCGAATGCACGATCACGTTCGACAGTGGTCCCGAAACGGTCACGTGAATCGCGTTGTTCGTGCCGCGCATTGAAAAGCTGACGACGCCCTGATGCGTATCGAGGTTGCGGGCGGTCACGCCCGGCGTCTGTGTCGCCCACTCGGGCAGAATGCCGGCGCCGATCACCAGTGCTCCGTCATCCCGGTCGTACGCGAACATGTCGAGCACCGAGCGCAGGAAGTCCGATGCCACCCAACCGTGCGGCATGTCGCCGATGAACTTCGGCGTTTTCGGATCGCGCCAGACGACCTCCCCCCATTGCCGCCATTCCGGCGGACGTTGACCTCGCATGAAAAAGTTCGTGAGCTCGTATGCGCGTTGCGGCTGGCCGAGGCGAATGAATGTTCCGACGGTGCGCCATTCGTACGGCGTGTAGGCATCCCACTGCTTGACGCCCAGCGCGCGCGAGCGCGACTCATCGAAATAGCGATCGAACGTGCGAGCCAGCGCGGTTGCCGGCAGCTTGCCGAGTTGACCCCCCGGCGAGATCGCGATGGTCGTGGACGTCGGATCGAAGTCTCCCAGCTCGACAGAGCCGGGGATGAAATCGATCTGCTTCATCGCCATCGCGCCCCGAATTGATGCCAGTAGATCGCGCTCAAATTCATCACGAATTACCATGAATCTTTTTTCGTCGCGGATGAAGCCCAGGCCGTGCGCGAGGTAGGTGGCGTCGGCGAGACCCTTGGCCGTGAAAAAATCGTCCCAATACGAATGCATCGGCTTCGCCGAGTAGCCCTCGTGGCTGATCGACTCGGGCAACAGACCGTAAAACGGAGTGTTCTTGTATTGCGGCGTCATGCGCTGATGCCGCAGCGCATCGATGTAGTTGACCGCCGATACGACATGCAGCCACACGCGCTCGACGAGCGCGCGATCGTGCGTGTGCCGGTAGTATTCGGCGATCAAGTAAATCAATTCGCCGTGGCTGTCATTTTCCGGGACTGGATCGGCGCCGCGGCTGTTTGAAATTTCACGTACCACTCGATGTACTCCTTGACCACCTCCGACATCCCGAGCCGCAGCAGCGCCTCGGAGATCATCGATCCGTCGCGGATCCACGAGCGTTCGTACGATCGCGATCCCGGCTGCAGCGATGGACCATCGCGGTGGATGAGGATGTAGGCGAGGTTGGCGCGGATGCTGTCGCTGATCGCCTGCGCTGACGGCGGAAGGTCGACGCCCACGCGGCCTAACTTCTGCTCCCAGTCGTGAAAAGCCGCTGCTCGCATCCCGTCGCTCGCTTTCGATCGATCGTGCATCGGCACAGCGATCGTGACGGTCCTTGCCTTGCCGGCCTCGAGATGCATTGGAAACGAGAATGCGCCCGACGCGGCGCGTTGATCGTCGATCGCCCCCCTCGTTTCGGGCAGCTTCCCCTGCCGCAACCAGTCGACGATGTTTCCTTCGTCGAAGCGCACCGCTCCGAAGCCGGCCGGCAGCGTCAGCGGGATGATCGGCTGGTAATTGTCGATCTCGACGATGTGATTGTGGTATCGCATGTCGTGGATCGGTGCGGCGCCGCCGGTGACGCCGAGGAATTGCCAGGGCGGGTTGACCTGGAAGGGGCGGACGGCGACGAAGAGCGTGACATTCGTATCCTGCGGACTTCGCAGCACGTAATCGACATAGATCGTCGGTTACCGTCATCTGCGGCCACTTCACGCTCGGGATCGGAAGAAATCCGCGCGCGAGCGCCGGCGCCGGTTGCACGTCGTTCCACGACAGCAATCGCTCGCCGGTGTACAAGAACGGCTCGATCGAGTAGCCGCCTTTTTCCGGCTCGAGCGCGCCGTCGATGTTGAACAGCGCTTCGCTGCTGTCGCCGTCGACTCCGACGACCGTCCAGTACGACTGCTCGCCCTGGAAATATCGCGGATAGTCGCCGCGAGGCGCCTCGCGCGCGACGTTCGTGAAGAAATCGTTGCGCGACGCCGACCAGGCGATCGGCTCGAGGATCACGCGCCGCGCGGGCGGAACGACTCGAATGTGCCTGGCCTCCGTCTCCGGCGTGAACAAAAATTGCCTCGGCGACTTTGCGCCCTTGACGGAGTAGATCGTCTGCCACGTCTCGGCGTCGCTGGAAATTTGCACTTCGTAATTCGGTGCGTCGTTCTCCACAATCAAGCCACCGAACTCGCGCGTCTCCGGAAAGTCGATGGTCGGAGTCGTGAACGCCAGCGGTTGATCGACTGACGCGACGTGACGCTCGGTGAGCGTGAGATCGTCGATCAAGACCATTCCTTTGCCGCCCGAGCCGGCGGTCACCACGATCTCGATCGCGGCGATTTGATGCGGCTCGCCGCCGCCCAGCGGTCCCCACGCGAATTGAAAGTGGCGTTTCTTGAGAACCACGCGCGTCCACTCTTTCGGGAAGACGTAATTGTGCTGGTTGACCCACCAGACGTTGTCGCCGGTGGCATCGATCAGCTTGAATTCGAGGTTGTTAGGCGGAGCAATTCCTCGAATCCAGAACGCGAATTCGAAATCGGGCGGCAGATCGATCGATACCGGCTTGTGCGCGATGGCATAGCCGCCGTGTCCGTGAAAATCGAAGTCCATGCGCAGGGCCGACGCGCGCCTGCCGGCCGGCTCCTGGCTGACGATCAGCGATACGCCGTCGGAAGGGTGCGCCTGCCAGTTGAGCGAGCCGTTGAAATCGTCGATGACCTGGGAAAAGGCAGAAGGCAGAAGGCAGAAGGCAGAAGTGAGCACTGCCCAAATCCACTTCTGCCTTCTGCCTTCTGCCTTCATCCTTTAACACCGCCGACCATGATTCCGGCGATGTAGTGGCGCTGCAGCGCGAGAAACAGAATCAGGACGGGCAGGACGGTCAAAACCGAGCTGGCCATCATCAATTCAGTGTCCTGCACATGCTCGCCGACCAGATTCGCGACTGCCACCGGCAGCGTGTATTTCCCGGCATCGGTCAGCACGATCAGCGGCCACATGAAATCGTTCCACGCCGACATGAACGCGAAGATGGCCAGCGTCACCAGCACCGGCCGCGCCAGCGGCATCACGATCGACCAGTAAATGCGGAATTCGCCGGCGCCGTCGATGCGGGCGGCATCGAGCAGGTCGTCGGGAATCGAGAGCATGAATTGTCGGATCAGAAAGATTCCGAAGATCGTGGCCATGCTGGGGAGGATCACACCCCAGTAGCTGTTGATGAGATGCACGCTCTTGAGGATCAGGAAGAGCGGCAGCATCCCCACTTGCGTCGGAATGACGAGCGCCGCCACCAGTGCGCCGAAGAGCCGGTCGCGCGCTCCGAATCGCAATTTCGCGAAGGCATAGCCGGCCATCGAGTTCAACAGCAGCGAGAGGAGCGTGATGGCGATCGCGATGATCATGCTGTTCGCAAAAGTGCGACCAAAATTCATACGCGTAAATAGTTCACGATAATGTGTGATGGTTGGTTGGCTGGGAAGCAATCGCGGCGGAAAGATCGTCGCTTCGCCGGTCGGCATGAACGACGCCGAGATCATCCACAGCAGCGGAATGATCGTCAGAATCGCGGTGGCGATCAGTAATGCATTAATGATGATCGTGGCGGTGGCGCGATTCATGGCGTGTAACGATGTCGCGATTTTGGGAACACTGCAAGCATGGAACCTGAGGTGACGCCGGTTCGGCCGCCCGCAGGAGCGATAGCCTTGGCAGTAACCGCGCAGATCGCGGCGTACGCGTACCTGCTCACTGGTGTTTTCGCATGGTGGTGGCAAGGAAAGATCGCTTTCGCCAGCGTTGCGATCTATGGACTGTCCCGCGCAATCGCGGCCTGGGGACTGCTGCGATTGAAACGGTACGGGTCGATTCTCGAGCAGGTTTCGGCGATCGTGTGGTTATTGTTCTGTGTGGGTGGCTGGCGACAGTTTGGCGTCATCCGTCCGCTTCTCCTTCCCGGAGTGCTCGTCTCGATCGGCGAGCTGGTTTATCTGAATGGTGCATCCGTCAGAGCGTTGTTCGGAGGAGCGGGCGTACCGATTTCGCGCGCGGCTGTAGTGAGCTGGTTCGGAAGCACCGCTGTCGCCGCGCTTTTCGCCGCCATCGTCATTCCCAACATCCTCACCGCCAGCGGCCGCAGCCCGCAGAAGCACACGATGGCCGACATGCGAACGATCGCGACAGCGTGGGAAGCGCGAGCGACCGATGTCAATCGCTACAACGCCGCGGCGATCGACTTCCCGACCACCGGAGTCACGTTCGAGAATCTCACCACGTACCTCACGCCGACGTACGTCAAGTACCTTCCGGCGAAAGACGCGTGGGGGAACAATTATCATTTCGGAGCTGATCGGCCGTGGGGCGCGAAGGAAGCGGCGCAGGTTTACACCGTGATCTCGTACGGCAAGGACGGAAAATCGCAGGGGAAATGGGAGGGCGGCGCGACGACGCACTTCGATTGCGACATCATCTACTCGAACGGGACCTTCCTCCAATATCCGGAAGGCGTTCAGCAGCAGTAACTAGCGCGTCGATCGCTGCGCCTTGAGCTGCACGATCGTCGCGGCCGCGATGAAAAGGAAAAGGATGAAGGCCACCGCAGCGGCGTAACCCATGTTCCACCACTTGAAGCCTTGCTCGTACATCAGCATCACCACCGACAATGTGCTGTTGACGGGACCGCCGCGCGTCATGACGTACGGCTCGGGGAAAAACTGCAGGTAGCCGATGGCGGTGATGATGCCGACGAAGACGAACGTCGGGCTCAGCATCGGAAGCGTCACGTGGCGGAACTGCTGTAGCGGGTTAGCCCCGTCGATGCGCGCCGCTTCGTACAGCTCTTCCGGAACCGCCTGCAGCGCCGCCACGAAGATGATCATCGTGTAGCCGAAGTTCTTCCAGACCGCCAACAGAATGATGGCCGGCATCGCCCACTTCGGATCG
>QHVX01000310.1 GCA_003222375.1 Acidobacteriota bacterium | reverse complement strand
GCGGGGACATCGTGACGATTCGAATCGTCCTGGCGGACGATCATCGAATCATTCTGGAAGGCCTGGAACAGCTCTTCTCGCGCGAGAAAGATTTCGAAGTCATCGGCACCGCCACAAACGGCGAAGCAACCCTCGATGCTGTCCGCAACAAGAAACCGGACATCCTCGTCCTCGACATCAACATGCCCAAGGGCAACGGCCTGTGGGTCCTGAAGAATGTGCACACCGAAAAATTGAAAACGCGGGTGGTGCTGCTGACCGCGACCCTCGACGATGACGAAGTGCTGGAAGCGATGCAGTCCGGCGTCTCGGGTCTGGTGCTGAAGGAAGCGGCAGCCGTCAATCTCGTCGAGACGGTGCGGCGGGTCCAGCGTGGTGAACGCGCATTGGAGCCGATGCTGGTCAGCCGCGCGCTCGATCGTTTATCGCAGCGGGAAGAGGCAAAAAAGATCGTCGAGGTGCTCTCCAAGCGCGAAACCGAGATCGTCAAGATGGTGGCCGCCGGGCTGCGCAACAAAGAGATCGCGATGAAGCTCAACATCGGCGAAGGCACTGTGAAGACCCATTTGCACACAATTTACGAAAAATTGGGAGTTCACGGCCGGGTCGAGCTCGCGATGTATGCCCTTGAAAGAGGAATCATTTAGCGGCGCGGTATACCGTTCGATACAGCGCCGTCCATCCATCGGTAGATTTTAAACGGCAAAAAATCGACCTACGGTGTGAGCGTATCTACAGGCTAGGCGCTCATATGCGTAACTCAGAAACCGTCGCAAACGAAATGGTGGCTGTATTCCGGCAGACGCCCGAAGGGCATCTGCTCGATTGCAACCAGGAGTGCGCTCGCATTCTTGGATACGGCTCACGCGAAGAGCTTCTGAGCGCCGGCGGATTCGAATACACCAACGCCTCCGATCTCGCCGCGATCGCCAGCGCGCTTCGCGACGTTCAAAAACTCAGCAACATCGAAATCGCGCTGCGCAAGAAAGACAACAGCATCGCATGGGTGCTGCAGAACCTGCAGATGGTCTCGGTCGACGAAGCCTCGAAGGTCTGGATCGAAGGAGCGATGTTCGATGTCACGGAGCAACGCGTCGCCGCTCAGCGTTTCGAGTATCAGGCGTATCACGACGCGCTGACGCTCCTTCCGAATCGCTCGCTATTCGTCGATCGTTTGAACGTGGCGCTGGCGCAGTCGAAGCGCCGTAAGCTCGCCGTGTCGGTTTTCCTGCTCGACCTCGACCGCTTCGACATCGTCAATAACGCGCTCGGCCGCGGGATGGCCGACCGGCTGCTTCGGGCGGTCGCCGACCGTCTCGCTTCAACGCTGCGCGAAGAGGATTCGCTGGCGCGCTTCTCCGGCGACGAGTTCATGTTCATGGTCGGCGACACCGGATTTGGAACGGAGTCGGCGATTGTGGCGCAGCGCGTCCTGGACGCGATGACGCGTCCGTTCAACGTCGGCGGTCGCGCGATCGAGCTCACGGCCAGCATCGGCATCTCGATGTCACAGCACGACTCGAATGAAGCCGAAACGCTGGTCCGTCATGCCAGTACCGCCATGTACCGCGCGAAAGAGTTCGGGCGGAATCTGTATCAGTTCTACGACGAGAAGTTGAACGCGCGAACGCTCGAGCGTCTGGCTCTGGTGTCCAGCGTGCGCCGCGCGCTCGATCGCGGAGAGTTCGAGCTCTTCTACCAACCGGAAGTCGACGTGCAGACGGGCCGCATCGCATGCGTCGAGGCCTTCCTGCGCTGGCGTCATCCCGACCTCGGCATCATCGGTCCGACGGAATTCCTCGGCGTCGCTGAAGAAGCCGGTTTGGGCGGACGGATCGCGGAATGGGTCATGGCAGCCGCCTGCGGTCAGGCGAAGGAATGGCAGGACGCCGGCATGGAGACTCGCATCGCCGTCAATCTTTCCAGCCGCGACTTCAAAGGGCACTCGCTTGTACAGCACGTCGATCAGGCAGTTCGCGACAGCGGACTCGATCCGCGCAACGTCGAGCTCGAAATCGCGCACGCTTCGCTGAGCGATTGCAGCCGCTCGACCGAGATCCTGCAGGCGCTGAAAGAAATCGGCGTCCTGCTGGCGATCGACGATTTCGGCAGCGGCGGCTGTTCGTTTGCGGATTTGAAGCAACTTCCAGTCGACACCATCAAGATCGCCCCGATGTTCGTGCACAACATGATTCGCCGCAGCGACGATGCGGCGATTGTGCAGGCGATGATCACCATGGCCAAGGGTTTTGACATGCGCGTCGTAGCGGAGGGAGTCGAAACGAAGGAGCAGCTCTCCTACCTGCTCAACCGGCGGTGCACCGAGATGCAAGGTTTCTTTCTCGGCAAGCCGCTGCCGGCGCCTTCGTTGTCAGAAGTCCTCCGGATGCAACACTGACGCGTTGCGAGAGAGAGGCGAGCGCCGCCGGGAAACCGGCGGCGTTTCGTTTTTCGGGGAGTGAGTAAACTGCGCCAGGATGCGCATCCTCCTGGCCACCATGACATTCCTGGGTCTGGCCTACGTCTTCATCACGCCGCCGATGCGCGTGCCGGACGAGCATCTTCACTTTTTTCGATCAGCGGCCATCGCGAACGGGCATCTGATCCCTCATGGACATGGAAAGGCCGATTCCGCGCAAATTCCGCAGGGACTCAAGACGCTCGTGTGGGTGATCTCCACGCGTCAGTCATTTCAGACCGCGATCCGAATCCCGCTCGAGCCGGTCAAGCAGCCGGTCGTTGATTTTCCAGCCTGGTACACGCCGGTTCCGTATCTGCCGCAAGCTTTCGCCGCTGTGGCTGGCCGGATCTTCAACATTCGGCCTCTGATCATCTTCTACGCCGGACGGATGGCGAATCTCGCGGTCGCGATCGTGCTGATCGCGCTGGCAATGCGCATGGCACCCGCATCGTGGTCGGCCGATGCGCTGACTCTCGCCGTTGCGATTCTCTTCATCGCATTGATCGTCGAAGGTGGGGGTACGGCGGCTTTGATTGTCTTCGCGTTCGTGCTCGGCCTCTGCAAGCCGGCGTACTTTCTTCTGGCTCTGCTCGTATTCGCGACGCCGGCACGGCGAATGCGCGCGAAAATTTTCGTCGTCGCATCGATGGCGGTCGCGACGATCATCGCGTTCGCGTACGCGCGCGCTGCGTCATTTCAGCAGCGCACCGGGATGCCGATCGATCCTGCTGCTCAGATGCAGTGTGTCGTCCACGATCCGATGCATTTCGCGCGCGCGATGCTCTCCGATATCGCAGTGCACTGGCGTTACTACGCCGACGGCACGGTCGGCCGGCTCGGACTCAACGAGCTGGCTCTTCCGACAGCGATCGTAGTCATCGAGGTTGTGACAGTGATCGCGGCAGCAATCACGAGCAAGCGCGTGCTCAACACCGCTGCGCGCATCGTAGCAATCGGCATCTTCATCGCGACAGCGGTGGGCGTCGTCCTCTCGCAGTACATGATCTGGAGCATCGTCTGCGGCGACACCATCGAGGGCGTTCAGGGACGCTACTTTCTTCCGATCGTTCCGCTGGCGCTGCTCGCGATCAGTTGGAATCGTTGGCGTTTCGATCCGCGTGTCCTGGCGGCCGTTGCCGTTGTCTGTAACGCGTTTGCATTTGCGGCGATCGTCCGCCGATACTGGATGTAGCTTGACGATCCACGAAATCGCGCCCAGTCCGGAGCTCGCCGAATATGTCGACGCATATTGGTGGAGCGACGAATCGTCATCGGGAACGATGCGCATTCTCCCCGACGGTTGCGCCGATGTCGTTTTTGATCCGAACGGCGCATTTGTGGTCGGCGCGATGACACGTCCGTTGCGCATCGACGCTGCCGAATCCGTCGGCGCGTTCGGAATCCGCTTTCGTCCCGGCCGTGCCGCGATCGCGCTGCAAGCGCCGTTGACGCTGCTCACCGACGCGCGCGTGCCGCTCCGCGACGTCACAAAGCGCTTTCCGGCGATCGATCATCGCAAAATCGAAAACGTCGAAAACGCGCTGCGGTCTCTCCTCTCGGACGCGAAGTCAGATCCGCGCGTCGATGCTGCAGTTGACGCGATCATCAGCAGCGGCGGCCGCGCTTCGATCGAATCGGTTGCCGCCGCTGCCGGCGTGTCGCGACAGCACCTGGCGCGTGCATTTGCGCATCACGTTGGCGTTTCGCCGAAGACCTTCGCGCGCGTCATGCGTTTCCGCCGCGCCATTGAACTCGGGAGGCTGAAGCCTGCCGCCACACTGGCGGAAGAGCTGGGATACTTCGACCAGTCTCACCTCATCGCCGATTTCCGCGAGTTTGCGGGAGAAACTCCAGTCCCATTTTTCCTATCGCAGTGAGCTCGAAAATCTCGGCGTTCGTCTGCTGGCGCAGCAAGCCGTGCTGAAATTCCAGTTCGAGCAGCGCGTTCCACAGCGCCTGAAAGCGATTCAGCGTGCAGTCGCCGATGATGTCGGCGAGCGTCAGTTGCGTCGCACGAAGTTCTCGGAAGCGATCCAGGATGTACATCTCGAGCGGTCTAAGTCGCACATCTCCTCCCACACCCTCTCTCGTTGCAAGCCGAACCGTACTTCCGTCACAGTGAGCAACCGGTGTTCCATTTTTCCTATCGCAAGCGGCGCGAGACACTTAAGTTGGATTGCATGATCAAGAAACTGACGCCTGTTCTCGTCGTTGAGGCAATTGAATCCATACTTCCGTTATGGGACGCGCTCGGATTTCAACGCACTGCCGAAGTGCCGCACGGCGACCGCTTGGGATTTGTGATTCTGCAGAGTGGCGCCGCCGAGTTGATGTATCAGACATTCGACAGCGTCCGCGCCGATGAACCGCGAGTCGGTCAGACGTTCGGACGCGCCGGCCTGTTCATCGAAGTCGATGATCTCGAGATGATCGCGAAACGTGTTCCGAAGGGTATCGAGGTCGTAGTGGAGCGCAGGAAGACGTTCTACGGCGCGACCGAGATGATCTTGCGCGATGCTGCCGGCAATACGGTCGTCCTGGCGGAGATGGAAAAATAAAAGGGGCCGGCTCAAGCCGGCCCCCACACATCAAATCAGTACATTCCGCCCATGCCGCCTGGCCCGCCCGCGCCCGCCCCTGAAGACTTCTCCTCCTCCTTGATTTCGGAGACGAGAGCCTCGGTGGTGAGCATCAAGCCGGCGATCGAGGAGGCGTTGAGAAGCGCCTGCTTCGTCACTTTGGCCGGATCGATGATGCCCTTCTGCAGCAGGTCGACGACCTTTTCGGTCTGGGCATCGAAGCCCCAGTTGCCGCCCTTCTGCTTCACTTCATTGAGAACTACGGAGCTTTCCATACCGGCGTTGTAAACGATCTGACGGAACGGCTCCTCGAGAGCCCGCTTGATGACGTTGATGCCGACTCTGACGTCGCCGTCGGCCTTCACCTTGTCGACGGCTTCAATTGCGCGGATCAGAGCCACCCCGCCGCCGGGGACGATGCCCTCTTCGACGGCCGCCTTGGTAGCGTGCATCGCATCCTCGACGCGGGCCTTCTTCTCCTTCATCTCGGTCTCAGTGGCCGCACCGACCTTGATCAACGCAACGCCGCCGACCAGCTTCGCGAGCCGCTCCTGAAGCTTCTCGCGGTCGTAATCGGAGGTGGTGTCCTCGATCTGCTGCCGGATCTGCTTCACGCGGCCGGCGATCGCTTCTCTGCGCGCTTTGTCGTCGGTGTCGGTGACCAGCGTGGTGTCGTCTTTGTCGATGGTGATGCGCTTGGCATCGCCGAGATCATCCCACTTCACGTTTTCGAGCTTGATGCCGAGGTCTTCGGAGATCAGCTTGCCACCGGAGAGAGTCGCGATGTCTTCGAGCATCGCTTTGCGGCGATCGCCGAATCCAGGCGCCTTCACGGCCGCCACGGAAAGTGTGCCGCGCAGCTTGTTGACGACCAGTGTCGCCAGCGCTTCACCCTCGACGTCTTCCGCGATGATCAGAAGCGGCTTGCCCTGTCGCGCAACCTGCTCGAGCAGCGGCAGGAGGTCCTTCATCGAGGAGATCTTTTTCTCGTAGATGAGAATCTTTACGTTCTCGAGAACGACTTCCATGCGCTCGGGATCGGTCACGAAATACGGGCTGAGGTAGCCGCGGTCGAACTGCATGCCTTCCACGACCTCCAGGGTCGTCTCGAGGCCTTTGGCTTCCTCGACCGTGATCACTCCATCCTTCCCGACCTTGTCCATCGCCTCGGCGATAATGTTGCCGATCTCCTCATCGTTGTTGGCCGAGATGCTGCCGATGTGGGCGATGTCCTTTCCCTCCACCGGCTTGGACATCTTGTCGATTGCTTCGACGGCCGCCTTGACCGCGATCTCGATGCCGCGCTTCACGTCCATCGGCTGAGCAAGAACAGTCGCAGTGGTCGTGCCGTCGCCGGCAGTGTCGGAAGTCTTCGATGCGACCTCGCGCACCATCTGCGCTCCGGCGTTCTCCAGCTCATCCTTCAGCTCGATCTCCTTGGCGACTGTCACGCCGTCCTTGGTGATCGTCGGCGAGCCGAATTTCTTTTCGATGACGACGTTGCGGCCTTTCGGGCCCAGCGTCACTTTGACGGCGTCGGCGAGTTTGTTGACGCCACGGAGGATCGCCTGGCGAGCCTCTTCACTGTAGGTAATTCTCTTTGCCATGGTTGCCTCTCCTCTTACTCGACGATCGCGAGCACTTCATCCTCACGGATGATGGTGTACTCCACGTCGTCAATCTTGATTTCTGTGCCCGAGTACTTGCCGATGAGGACCGTGTCGCCCTTCT
>QHVX01000081.1:11706-20169 GCA_003222375.1 Acidobacteriota bacterium | reverse complement strand
CCAGCGGTTTGATCTTCACAAACCATTGCCGCGACACCATCGGCTCGATGATCGTGTCGCACTTTCCGTGGACGCCGATGCTGTGGACGTAGTCCTTCGTGCTTCGCAGCAGTCCTGCGGCACGCAATTGATCGAGAACTTTCTTGCGGGCGTCAAAGCGATCGAGCCCTTCGAATTCTTTTCCGGCCGCCGCGGTCATCCGCCCCGTTTCGTCGATCACCTGCAGCTGCGGAAGATTGTTGCGCACGCCGGCTTCGTAGTCGCTCTTGTCGTGCGACGGCGTGACTTTCACGACGCCCGTTCCGAACTCGCGGTCGACGAGGATCGGATCTGCGATGATCGGGATGCGGCGATTCGCGATGGGCAGGATCGCTTCCTGGCCGATGAGCTCGCGGTAACGCGCATCATCGGGATGGACTGCCAGCGCCGTGTCGCCGAGCATCGTTTCGGGGCGCGTGGTCGCGACGGTCAGGCGGCGATCCGAGCCGGCCAGCGGATATTCGATTTCATACAGCTTGCTGTTCTGTTCGCGGAATTCGACTTCGATGTCGGAGATCGCGGTGCGGCAGAAGGGACACCAGTTGACCATTCGCAGATCGCGATAGATCAATCCGTCGCGATACAGCTCGACGAAAACGTGTCGCACCGCGCGCGAAAGGCCTTCGTCCATTGTGAAGCGCGTGCGCGTCCAGTCGGCAGAGGCACCCAGGCGTTTCAGTTGATCGATGATCTCGTTGCCGTATTTCTCCTTCCACTCCCAGACTTTCTCGACGAATTTTTCCCGGCCGAGGTCGAAGCGGGAGATGCCCTGGGCGGTCAGGGCGCGGTCGACGACCATCTGCGTGCCGATGCCGGCGTGGTCGGTACCCGGCAGCCACAGCGTGTTGAATCCGCTCATGCGTTTCCAGCGGACGATGATGTCCTGCAGCGTGTTCACCAGCGCGTGGCCGACGTGCAGGCGGCCGGTGACGTTAGGCGGAGGAATGACGATCGAGAATTTCGGCCGCTCGCGATCGAGCAGCGGCGTGAAGAATTCTCCTTTTTCCCACGACGCATACAGCCGCTGTTCGAAATCGGCCGGATCGTATCTTTTGGCGAGTTCCTCTTTCATGAGAATTAAGGCGCGGAATTATAAGTTGCTGGCACTGTGATTCTCGGAATCGAAACTTCCTGCGACGAAACATCGGTCGCCCTGCTGGAACGCGACGGGACCGTTCGCGTCAACCTGATCGCTTCGCAGATCGAGCGCCATCGCCCGTTCGGCGGCGTCGTTCCCGAGATCGCATCGCGTGAACATCTCCAGCATCTCTTTCCTCTGGTCAGCCGCGCGCTCGACGAAACGCATGCCTCGTGGAGCGACGTCGAGAAGATCGCTGTCACTGCCGGCCCAGGTTTGATCGGCGCGCTGCTCGTCGGCGTCGCCGGGGCGCAGGGACTCAGCTACGCCCTGGGCGTCCCGCTGGTCGCGGTCAATCACCTTGAAGGCCACCTCTTCTCACCCTACCTGCAACGCGACCAGCCTTCGATCCCGCTACCCGATCGATTCTTGTCGCTGGTGATCTCGGGCGGGCACTCGTCGATCTACGATGTTCGCGGCGGCGAAGTCGCCATGCTCAATCGCACGCGCGACGACGCGATCGGCGAAACGTTCGACAAGGTCGCGAAATTCATCGGCCTGCCATATCCGGGCGGTCCTCAGATCGAAAAGCATGCGAGCAGCGGCAAGATCGATCGCAAGCGGTTCCCGTTTCCGATGTCTCAGTTCAAGGATCATTCGCTGGACTTTTCGTACTCCGGGATCAAAGCGGAAGCCATCCGAGTCGCGCGCGAGAAGAAGATCGGCATCGACGGCGATCCGAAGCTGCTGTCAGATTTTTGCGCCACGTTACAGGAGGCGCTGTTCGCGCAGCTCTTCGATCGTCTCGACGCGATCTGGTCGGCGCTGCGAACGCCGATGCCGGCGGAGGTGGCGGTGGCGGGTGGGGTGTCTGCCAATGGCACTCTGCGCGACAAGATGCTGGCCTGGGGTCGCGCGCGCGGCGTGACAGTGCGGCTTCCCGAGAAGGGATACTGCACCGACAACGCCGCCATGATCGCGTTCGCGGGGTTACAGCGGGCAGCGGGCGACCCGCGACGTGTTACAGCTCGTTCACGTATCGCTTAGCAACTTTTGGCGCGCCGCGCCGTCTTTATAGATGAGCGCTGCGACAGACAGATCTCCTACCTCTCTTCGACTGCCCCGCCTTCGCTCAGGCGGGGCATTTTTTTTGCGCCATAATCGGCGGCCGTGAAGATCGTCGTCGCCGGCGGCACCGGATTCCTCGGCCAGCCACTAGTCAGGCGACTGCTGCAGCGTGGTGCAGATGTTGTAGTCCTCAGCAGAAATCCCGCAAAGGTGCATGTTGGTCGAGGCATTGCGTGGAACGCGGTCAATGAAGCCGGTTCTGCGGACGTCGTCATCAATCTCGCCGGTGAAAACGTCGGCGAGGGACGGTGGACCGCGGAACGCAAACGAAAAATCCTGGTGAGTCGTCTCGACGCGACGACTTCGCTGGTCGACGCGATACGCCGCGCGCCTGCGAAATCGCGAACACTCATCAGCGCTTCGGCGGTCGGTTTCTACGGACTTCGCGGGGACGAAATCATCGACGAAACTTCCCCGACCGGCTCCGGTTTTCTCGCCGAGGTCGTACGGAAGTGGGAGGAGGCGGCACGCGGCGCGGAATCCATCTCGCGAGTTGTGATCTTCCGATTCGGCGTCGTGCTGGCGAAAGACGGCGGCGCGCTCGAGAAGATGATGTTGCCGTTCCGCCTGGGCGTCGGAGGCCCGATCGGGAGCGGCAATCAGTGGATGTCGTGGGTCGATCGCGAGGATGTCTTCCGCGCGATCGAGTGGGCGATCGATCGTCGGGAAGTCCGCGGCACATACAACATCACTTCGCCGGAGCCGGTGCGCAACCGAGACTTCGCGGGCGCGTTAGGCCGCGCGCTGCACCGCCCGGCGTTCATGCCCACGCCGGGCTTTGCGTTGCGGCTCATCTTCGGCACCATGGCCGACGAAGTCCTCCTCGGCGGTCAGCGCGTGGTTCCGGCGCGGGCGACCAACGAGGGATTCACGTTCGCTTATCCGACGCTCGAGGCGTCGCTGCAACACTAGTTGCGCGACGTGAGCATGTGCCACTCGGGATCCTCGCGGACGTAGCGTGGACGCTTGTCCTTGAGATGGTGGACATCGGCGACCGCTTCGACCGCCAATTGAAACTTCGCCAGAAGATTTTTCTGGATCGGCTTCGGCAGACTGTGGAGGTCATCGAGCAGGCGCGCGGTGGCCATCTGCTCATCGTTGAGCTCCCACGGCGCGATCTCTTTTTCGACCGAGGCGCCGAAGAATTCGGTTTCGCTCAGGCCGTAGACCTTGAGCAGGCGATTGAGCTGGGCCAGCTTGAGTGAGCCGATGCGCTGGCCGGTCTCGAATGAGCTGATCGTTTTCTCACCCACACCCGACAAACGCGCCACATCCTTCTGACTCAGGTTACGCATGCGGCGGATTTCACGAAGCTTCAATACGAGATCCATAACTCCTCACTTTGTTTAGAAACGACGCATCAGTCCCACTACCACGCCCTGCACCGCGACGTCGCGGGCATGGGCGTAGATTGGATTCATGAGCGAATTCGCCGGCTGCAGGCGGACGCGCTCGCCTTCCTTGTAAAGCCGCTTGAGTGTCACTTCGCCGTTGACGTTCGCGACGACCATCTCGCCGTTCTCGGCGCGCTCGCGCCGCGCGATGATCACGTAGTCGCCGTCGAGAATGCCGTCCTCGATCATCGAGTCGCCACGGACGTTGAGCACATAGTTGTCGCCGCGGCTGGTCAGATTTTCGGGGACGGTGACCGTCTCTTCCGATGGATACGCTTCGATGGGCTGACCCGCGGCGATGGTGCCGAAGAGCGGAAGCTCGCGAACGCCAGGCGGTGTCTCGGGCGCGGTCTGCTCGACCAGCTCGACGCCGCGCTTCTGGTTCCAGTCGCGGCGGATCAGCCCTTTTTTCTCGAGGAGCGAGAGGTGCTTATAAACGGTGCCATAAGACGAGAAGCCGAAGCGATCGCAGATCTCACGGTGCGTGGGTGCGATTCCGCGGTCCTGCTGGAACTCGCGTATGAACTGCAGAATGTCGCGCTGTCGTTCCGTCAGGTACTTCATGGCTCCTTTTCCCTCGCAAAGGAGCAATATAGGCGGTAATCAGGCGAAAGTCAAGCGGAAGTTGGGCGGAAGGTCAGTGTGACGTCGAGCTCGGCGGGGATTCCGGCAGCCACAGCTCCACGCGATTGCGACCGTGGTGCTTGGCCGAGTACAGCGCGCGGTCGGCGCGATCGAGCAGCGCCGCGGCGCTCACCACGCCCTCGTCGGAAACGGAATCCATCCCGGCCACGCCGATCGACGCCGTCACGGTCAGCGACGTGTTGCCGATCGGAATCTTTGTCTGCGCGAGGCGGCTGCGAATGCGCTCCGCCACCGCGCTGGTGTTGCCGACCCGGGTCTCCGGCAGCACGATGCAGAATTCTTCGCCGCCGTAGCGCCCGGGGACGTCGTACACGCGGCAACTCTCGCGCAACACCTGTCCGACGTTCTTCAGAACCTGATCGCCGACCGAGTGGCCGAACGAGTCATTCACGTTCTTGAAATGATCGAGGTCGAGCATCAGTACCGACATCGGCGCGCCATGGCGCAGCGCGCGGTTCATTTCCGAATCGATCTTCTCCATCACATACCAGCGGTTGTACAGGCCGGTGAGCGTGTCGCGCGCCGAGATCTCGGACAGCGTGCGGTTCTGCATGAGCAGATCGAGATTTTCCGATTCGAGCCTCGCGACGCGGTCCTCGAATGCGCGCAGACGCGCGTCGCTCTCTTCCGACAATCGGATGAGATCGAAGACTTCGCGCAGGAATTCGCGCTCGTTCTCGCTGAAGCTCCGGCCGTCCGACGCTCGAACGACCAGGTTCGATCCGCTCACCGGAACCGTTGAGCGGTCCTCATCCGCGGCCGTTCCGCTCTCGAGCTTGAGGCGGGTGCTGAGCATCGCGGATAACGGTCTGAGGACCCGACCGGCAGACTCGGCGATCCTTCGAATGATGACTCCCGGAAATTCGGGCGGAGTATACCCAAAACAAACCCTTGCATAAGACGGAGATAAGGCATCAATCACGCGCGCTGCTCGATCCGAAATCGATTGACGCCGGCCCGGATTTCGTCGCCGCTGTGCACGCGCGTGTTCTGCGCCGGCAGCGTGTTGAGGAATGTACCGTTGCGGCTGCCGAGGTCGCGGACGCGGATGTTGCCTTCGGGGTCAGGCACCACCTCGAAATGCTTGCGCGACAGAAATTCGTCCGGCACGCGCACGTGCCCTTCGCGCCCGACGATCAGTCCGGTGGGCGGGATCTCGAATTCCTGCCCGTTGAGCGGACCGTCGATGCACACGAGGATGTTTCTCTTCGGAGTCTCGGCGGCCTGCTCGCGCTCGCGAAGTTTTTTCGCGAGCATCGATTCGTCGAGGATCTCCGTGGTCCGCAATCGCACAGGCTGGACTTGCTCGCCTGCGGCATCGGTCGGCTCGACGCTCATCAGCGCCGCGCCGGCGCGAAGCAGATGCACGCCATCGGTGAGCACGACCTCGGTGATGCGTTGGCCGTCGAGAAAAGTTCCGACATGCGAATCGGAATCGCGAACCACGAGCTGGTCGCCGTGCAACGCCACCGAACAGTGTCGGATGTCGAGATCCGCTTCGTCGATGTCGATGTGGCAGCCTTTGCGGCCGATCCACAACGGATGCTTGCCAATCGTGAAGACGCGATCGATCGAGTTTCCGCCGCTCCTCGCGATCACTCGAATCGATCGCGGCGTACCAGGCGCCGCCTCCGGCGCGCTGGGTGCCTGCGGCTGTTGCGCCGCGTCGACTTGGTACGGTTTGAGATCGATCTCCCTGACTTCGTCGGGATTGAGCAGGCGCGCCAGCACCGCCGCTTTGCTCCCGGCGATCCATTCGCCGCACACGCAGGTGGCAATCGAATTCGGGAGATGCACCGCGATCGCGCCGGGAACGTCATACGCCTGGCCGCATTTCGGGCAGGTGATGAGGGGCATGCGACGGATGATAGCAGCGGTGCCCGCGATCAAAGCCTGACGAGTTCCACGCGGCGGTTACGCGCGCGGCCGGCAACGCTGTCGTTCGACTCTTTCGGCCGGGTCGCGCCGAAACCTTGCGGCGTGAGGCGGCTTTCGTCGATGTGATACCGCGTCATCAACGCCTTCTTCACAGCAGCGGCGCGGCGTTGTGACAGTTCCATGTTGTAGGCATCAGCACCTTTGTTGTCGGTGTGGCCCTCGACCCGCAGCCTCCACGCCGGATTGTGATCGAGCGCGGACGCAATTTCGCGGAGCACGATGTCCGATTCCGGCTTCATCTTGTCGCTCCCGAAATCGAAATAGATCCCGTAGACCTCGGCCTTCCCCTTCTCTTCGAGCTGCTTCTCGATATTCGACGCAGCGATCGGCGTCGGAGCTTTCGCCGGCGGCTTTTCGAACGGATAGGCAATCGAGATCACCTCGACCGCATCGCCGCTGTCGCCGAGCTTGAACGCCAGGACGGCGGGATTATCGAGATCGTCGAGAAAATAGAAGTCGGCAACGCCATCGTCGGCGGTGCACTGCGCATGCAGGTTGATGAGTGCCGGAAATGCGACATCGCCGACGCGCTTGAGAGTGCAAGTCGCTTTGCCGGGTGTGCCCATGCTCTTCGCCTGTTCCTGCTGGCCGGTCTGACGAAGAACTTCGCCGATCGGATTGACGAGCGATCCGAATAGGCCCTTCAAGCCGCCGAGACCGAAGGTGAACTGCGTTTCGCCTTTGTTCCTGAGCTCCGATAGAACTTCGCGCGACGCGCTGACCGCGGTCGTTCCCTCGAACGTGTCGGGATGATTCGGGTTGAACCACTCCTGCAGCTCGTGAGCGGTGCGCATGTCCTCGGCGCGCACCGTGCGCGTCGCGTAGACCGTTCCGCCTTCGGCGCCCTTTTGAAGTGGATTCGGAATGTTGTCGGCGCGGACGGACAAGCTCACGTCCTCGGGAGTGACATTGAGAATTCGCATGACACTCTGATAGTCGCCGCCGAATTGCGCGACCGCGCAGACGGCTGTCAGTCCTGACACGACCGGAATCTTCGCCGAGGCGCCGTCGGAGGGTTTCCAGTCCGGAAAATCCAGCGACTGCGACACTTTGCTCGACTCGGTGGTCTCGATCCCGACCGAGCGCGCGATCTTGTCGACGTCTCCCGTCTTGTACGCCTCGCGAATTTCATCTGCTTTCTTCTTGGCGCGATATGCGACGTAGAAGCAACTCCCCAGGACGGCGAGGAGGCAGAGAAGGATGAGGGTGAGGCAGGTGAGCAGAATCTTTGTCGTCGATGAGCTTTTTTGGGGAGGCGCTGCTGGAGTCGTCGCTTGCGTCATCAATCAACCCTCGCACGCCTTGGTCGGCGGGACAACGACCTTCTTCTCCTGGCGGAAGATGTCTTTCGATACATCTCCTTTTTTCTCGCCTAACACGGTCGCATTCGCACCAACGGTGATCGTGATGATCAGTTGCGCGCGCTGACACGGTATGAGCGCGCCCTGCCCGGCGGCGATCGTCGAAGTGGAGATGATCACCTGCGCGTAGGCCGCCGCATTCGTTTTCAGCTTGTCGCTGACTTTTTGCTTGAACCACTGCCCGAACGGCGTCTTGCTGAGCGCGTTCACGAGGCCATCGGNNGGTCTGCCAAAGCGAGTCACTTCCCAGCTTCAGCTCCACGCGCGGCAAGGCGGCAGCGACGACGAACCCAACCGGCGCAATCGGAGCCACCGAGAATTGCTCGACGATCGAGCCTTGGGCATCGCTCTGGCCGTCCGGATTGACATTGCCTTCTTTGAAATCGAATCCTTGCGCGCCGTTGTACTCGACACGAAATCGGCCGCGCGCGATCTCGCTGCCGCCCGTGAACGCCGGATGAATCAGCAACGCCTCGCTGACCTCGAGCGAAAAAGGAATTCCTCCAATCGGCAGCGGAATCGTGAACGACGAGGGCAGCTTGACCTGCTGCTCGGCCGCCTCGACGCCCGCACCTTCTTTTCCCGCTTCCCAATTGAAATTGATGACGCCATTGAGATCGCTGTTCTTGTAATCGAGCTCCTCCAGGTGTCCGTCTTTGATCCCGATCCGGACGGCGTTGACGAAGTTGCGCATGTATCCGGCGCCATCGATCTTGACCTTGACGCCGTTGTACGAGCGCGACACTGTCATCTCGAGATTGAGTTGACCGGGCTGCGGGGTCGCGGTGACGGTGTAGTTCCAGCCGTCGTCCTCGCCCGAGACGCTCAGCGGCGCGGCGGCATACGCTTTCGGCTCGATGATGTCGAACAGTTCATCGAG
>QHVX01000081.1:0-11689 GCA_003222375.1 Acidobacteriota bacterium | reverse complement strand
GTCCAGTGGATGTCGGCATTCCTGAACACCTCGAGCAATTTCGCGTCCTCGGTCCCGACCACGAGCTTTCCGTCCTGCTCGGCGGTGGCGACGACCTTGCGCATCGCGAGTCCCGGCACGAACAGGATGGTGCCCTGCTTGAGTTGCGATGCGGTGCGATCGGAGGCGTCGAAGACCAGCACGCGATTGTCGCTGCTGATGCTCTTCAGCGAGTCGAGAAAAGGACGCTGCTCGATCTTGACCACTTTGTCAGTCAACGTGAATTCAGCCGCGTTGCCGGGTTTGGTGGTCAGATCGGCAGGAAGGCTCAGCGCGGGCGCGACCGGTGGTGCCGGTGCAGATTTCTCGCGAGTGCATGAGAGCAGCACGAGGACGACGAGAGGCGCCGCTTTGACGAAGCGATGGATTCGAAATGATAGGCGTTACACTTTCGCTCGTCCATCCTCACCAGCGACAACTCGACGCGGCGGGCGCTCTCCGTGCGGCTGCGGACGAAATTCATCGCGGCGTTCGTGGTGCAGGCTTTCTTCATCACCCTGCTGGCGGTCGCGATCGAGGAGTGGCGCATCCGCGCCGGACGCGGATCGCCGGCTTCCGATTACATCCTCGTCGGCGTCGCTGCGCTGATCGTGGCGTTCCTTTTCGCAGCGGTGGCGGCCAAATTGATCATCCGGCCCGTCCTCGATCTCGCTGAAACCGCCACGCGGATTGCTGAGGGCGATCTCACCCAGCGCACGGAAATCGCGACCGGCGACGAGATCGGCGAGCTCGCCGAATCGTTCAACGGCATGACGGCCAATCTGGAAAAGATGCTGACGAAGCTGCAGCGATCGTCGGAGCAATTGAAAAGCGTCTTTGAAACGGTGAGCTCGCGCAGCGGTACGGTTGTCGATCGCATCGACGGGCAGCGCGTCATCGTCGACGACGCCTATCGCTCGATCGATCAGTTGAACAGCGGCGTCGGAAAAATCACCGGCAATGTCGAATCGCTTTCGGCTGCCTCCGAAGAGACGTCGGCATCGATGCTGGAGATGGCGGCATCGATCGAAGAAGTCAGCAAACAGACCGATACCCTTTTTCGCTCGGTCGAGGACACGGCTACCGCCACGGAGCAGATGGTCTCCTCGATCAACGAAGTCGATCGCAACGTCGACTATCTCGCCAGCTTCGTGAGCGAAACGTCGTCTTCGATGGTCGAGATGACGGCCTCGATCGGACAGGTCGAAGCGAATGCTGCGCGTTCGTACGATCGCTCGCTGGCGGCAGCGCAGGCGGCGGAATCGGGGATGAAAGCTGTTCGCGAGACGATCGAGGCCATGGAGCACATTCGCAAAGCAGTCGTCGATGCCAATGGTGTCGTCACGCGACTCGGCGAACGTTCCGTGGCCATCGGACGCATCCTCAACGTCATCGAGGATGTCGCCGAGCAGACGAACCTGCTGGCATTGAATGCCGCGATTCTGGCAGCGCAGGCGGGCGAGCACGGGAAAGGTTTCTCGGTCGTTGCCGGCGAGATCCGCGAGCTTGCCGAGCGCACCGCATCGTCGACGCGCGAGATCGGCGCACTCATTCAATCGGTGCAGCAGGAAGTGCGCAACGCGCTGGCGTCGATGCAATCGGGCACGAAGCTCGTCGAAGAAGGCGTGGCGTTATCGCACGACGCCGGCAAGGCGCTGACGAACATTCTCGAATCTGCGACCACGTCGTCGAACATGGGAAAAGAGATCGCCGCCGCGACAAATCAGCAGGCCAAGGGAAGCGAAAACATCACGCGTGCGGTCGAGAAGCTGCAGGGCATGGTGAAGCAAATCAATGCCGCCACCGCGCAGCAGGCGCAGGGCTCCGAGCACATTCGCAAGGCCGTCGATTCGATGCGCGACGTCGCCCGCTACGTGCGCCAGGCGATGACGGAACAGAAGACCGGATCGTCGATGATCTCGGCATCTGCCGAGCACATGATCGAAAGGATTCACCAGATCTTCCAGGCGGCCGCGAATCAGTCGACCGAAAGCGAGACGATCATGAAGACCGTCCGGCAGGTGCGCGAGATCGCGGAAGAGAATCGCAGGTCGGCGAGCGAGATGAACGATTCGCTGACGCTGCTGTCGGACGCCATCCGCAGTCTCGATGAGGAAGTGCGGAAGTTCCGAGTCCGGGCATGATTTGGTGTGTCATCCTGAGCCGCGCAGACGGCGAAGGATCTCGCGAGCAGAGATCCTTCCCCTTCGCTGCGCTCAGGGTCAGGATGACGATTCCACAATGAACTCTCGTCCTCTTCGCTTCATCGGCTTCCGCGTCGGCCCGGAGACGTTCCTCATCGACATCATGGCGGTACGGCAGATCGTCATGGCGGGCAAGACGACCAGCGTCCCGACCGCGCCCGCATTCATTGAGGGCGTGATCGTCTACCGCAACGAAGTGATCCCGGTCGTCGACGTTCACGCCCGCCTTTATCCGCAACGCCAGGCCGCGTCGGAACAACCGCTGATTCTGTTGACGCA
Organism: Acidobacteriota bacterium; assembly: GCA_003222375.1. Lineage (GTDB taxonomy): Bacteria > Acidobacteriota > Thermoanaerobaculia > Gp7-AA8 > Gp7-AA8 > Gp7-AA10. Next base: position 9,188 of record QHVX01000081.1, on the reverse strand, counting down.
TACCGCCGCGGGCGTGATCGGTCTGAAAGTGGACGAGGTGCGCCGCATCGTGACGCTGAACAGCCAGGAGCTGCTGCCGGCGCCGGCGACGGTCCGGGGCATTCGCGGCGAGTTTCTGGTCGCAATCGCGCCGCAAAGCGGTGAGATTTTCCTCGTGCTCGACGTCGACAGTCTCCTCACCGGCGACGAGCAGCGACAGCTCGCGAACCTGACGCCTGGCGCCTGACGCCGGACGCCTAGTATTCTTCGCTCGTGTTTGCGCGCCCGCGCCTGCTGCAGATCACCGAGGCGATGAAGGGGAAGCTGGTGGTGGTGTATGGCGACATCGTTGCCGATCGCTTCGTGTACGGCACTCCCAAGCGCATCTCGCGCGAGGCACCGGTGCTCATCCTCCGCCAATACCGCGACGACGTTCTCCTCGGCGGCGGTGGCAACGCGATCAACAACATTCTCGCGTTAGGCGGACTCCCGATCCCTGTCTCGGTTCTCGGCCGCGACGCGCAGGCGGATCAACTCATCGACAGGATGACGTCACAAGGCATCGACTGCAGCGGAATTCTTCGCGTCGATCGCTACCAGACCCCCACAAAGGTGCGAATCCTGGGCGGGTTCCCGCACAGCTCGCGGCAGCAGATCGTGCGCTACGACATCGAAGACACGTTCGACGTGACCGAAGAGGAATCGCGGCGATTCGGGGCGCTGCTGCGCGATCAGATGAGCATGTGCCACGCCGGCCTGATCAGCGATTACGGCTACGGCGTGGTGACACCGTTGCTGGCTGCGAACCTCACTGTCTTCGCGTCACGGAAACCCATCACGCTCGATTCGCGCTACAACCTTCTGCGATATCCCGACGTTTCCGCTGCCACGCCTAACGAGGAGGAGGCTGCCGCCGCCGCGGGCATTTCGCTTCTCGACAACGGCGACGACCGCATTCAGGAAGTCGCGAACGCGCTCCGGCAAAGTCTGGATTGCGAGGCGGTGCTCATCACGCGTGGCAGCCGTGGGATGGCGCTGTTCGAGAAGGATGGGCGTGCGCCGATTTTGATTCCGGTCTACGGAACCGATCAGGTTGCCGACGTCACCGGCGCAGGCGACACGGTGATCGCGACCTTCACGCTGGCGCTGGCAGCCGGCGCTTCGTATGCCGAGGCGGCCAAGCTCGCGAATTACGGCGGCGGCATCGTCGTGATGAAGATGGGCACCGCGACCGTGTCGAACGACGAGCTGCGCCACGCGATCGAGCGCGACGAAGAATTGAAATCGTGAACGCGCCGATCCTCACCGAAACCGAGCTTCTCCAACGCGTGGCACACGACGAACGTGCCGCTGGAAAAACGATCGCATTTGCGAACGGGGTCTTCGACGTGCTCCACGTCGGACATGTTCGCTACCTGCAGGATGCCTCGAAGGAGGCCGACATCCTCGTCGTCGGTGTCAACGGCGACGAATCGGTGCGCTCGCTGAAAGGCGAGGGAAGGCCCGTGACGAATGAACGCGAACGCGCGGAAGTCGTCTCCGCGATTCGCGGCGTTTCGTACGTCGTGATCTTTCACGACAGCAGCCCCGCGCGGCTGATCGCCGTGCTCAAACCCGACGTGCACTGTAAAGGAACGGATTACACCGCCGACACGGTGCCCGAGCGCGAAGTCGTGTTGGCGTATGGAGGACGAATCGCCATTGTGGGGGATCCGAAAGAACACTCGACGACCGTTCTCCTTCGAAAAATGCGAAACGATGAACGATGAACGATGAAAGATGAACGATGAGCAATGTACGGCCAGGTTCATCGTTCATCGCTCATCGTTCATCGTTGCTCGTCATTCGCCTCTCCGCGTTCGGCGACGTCATCCACACCATCCCGGCGGTGGTCGCATTGCGCGCGCATTACGAGATCGAGTGGGCGGTGCGATCGGTGTATCGCGAGCTGGTGCAAATCGTCGCCGGCGTGCGTCCGATTGCGCCGTCGTTGAAGAATCTTCGCGGTCACGATGCCGTCGTCGATTTTCAGGGCCTGATCAAGTCGAGTTTTCTAGGGTGGATTTCAGGCGCGCGCGATCGCTACGGTTTCGCGCGCGAGTTCATTCGCGAGAAGCCGGCGTCGTGGTTCATCAATCATCCCGTCGCTATCGATCCTGCCAGGCACGTCGTCGAATGGAACCTTCAACTCGCGCGCGCGCTTGCGCCGGGCCTTACGATGCCCAAAGTCGATTTCTCCCGATTCGCGGCCGATGGCCCGCGCGGATTCGAAGGGCGCATTGTGCTGCTTCCATTTGCCGGTCGTCCGGAAAAGGAATGGCCCATCGAGCATTTTCGGGAGCTTGCCAAGCGTCTCGGTCCGAAAGCGCTTGTCGTGTGGGGTCCGAGGGAGCGCGAACGCGCGGCCGCGATCGGCGCGGAGCTCGCTCCAGCGACAAATCTTCGCGAGCTGGCGCGCGTCCTGCGAGACGCGTCCATCGTGATCGGCGGTGACACCGGCCCCCTCCACCTCGCCGCGGCCCTCGCCACGCGCGTGATCGGGCTCTACGGCCCCACCAATCCGGCCCGCAACGGACCGTACGGTCAGATCGCAAACTGCGTCGAAACGTTCACCTCGACGAAATCGATGCTAAATATTAGTATTAATAATATACTTCGTAAAATATGAACGTTCTCCTGGTCGCGGCTTTAGTCACAAACATCTTCACCGCCGGTGAGACTCTCGATTACGAGCTCACCTGGATCGGCGTCGCCGGCGGCGGCCTGCGAATGACGATCGGTCCGCAGCCGCAGGATCCTGCGCATTTCAAAATCACCTCGGTCGCTCAGTCGAGCTCCTCATTCGCGTTTCTCTTCAAGGTCCGCGACCAGATCACGTCGATCGTGAACGCCGATGACTTCTCGACGGTCCGCTACGAGAAGCATCTCAACGAGCGCGGCAGGTACAAGGACGACATCACGACGATCGACGAGAAGCGCAAGGTCGCCACCCGCCGCCGGCCGAATCACGACAGCGACGTCGTTCCGGTGCCCAAGCCGGTTTTCGATCCGCTTTCGCTCGTCTTCCATCTCCGCGATTTTCCTCTGCAACCGGGCACCGTCGAGCGCTTCACGGTTTTCGCGGACGGGAAGGTGTACACGCTCGAGGCGAAGGTCACCAAGCGCGAATCGCTCTCGACTCCCGCCGGCAACTTCAACGCCGTGGCGGTCGAACCGAAGATGCTGGCCGGCGGACTCTTCCGTGAGGAGGGCGACCTCACCATCTGGTACTCAGATGACGCGCGTCACATCCCTATCCGCATCAAATCTGACCTCAAGGTCGGGTCGATTGTGGCCACCCTCCGTGGCGTCCGAACGGGCGTGTCGAGCCCCGAACCGCAGTTCTCAAAATAAAAGCGCGTTGACCGCTGTTTGCGACCACGGTAAACTCGACCGTTCGATCCAAATTCTAGGGAATCTATGTACTTCCTCGGCAATACCCTTAGATGAGCGTACGCCTCGGAGAGCTCCTAACTAAAGCCAGTCTGATCACCCAGGATCAGCTCAAGGACGCGCTGAAAGTCCAGAAGGACACCGGCTCGAAATTGGGCGAGACCCTGATCAAGCTCGGCTTCGTTTCGGAAGAGGACATCACCGAATGTCTCTCGCAGCAGTTCGGTGTGCCCTCGATCAATCTCGATCACTTCGAGATCGACTCGTCGGTGATCAAATTGATCAACGCCGACGTCGCGCGGAAATACAACATTCTTCCCGTCAACAAGACCGGCGCGACGATCACGATCGCGATGGCCGATCCCACCAACGTCTTCGCCATGGACGACATCAAGTTCATGACCGGCTACAACGTCGAGCCGGTGGTGGCATCGGAGCTCGGCATCAAGGCGGCCATCGACAACTATTACGGCACGACCTCAGCGCTCGAGCTGAAGAAGGTCATGGAGGACCTGCAGCAGTCGGAGAACGCCGACCTGGAAGTCCTCGAAGATGAAGAAGAGCTCGACGTCGAAGCGCTGGCCGAAGGTGCCGAAGAAGCGCCGGTCGTCAAGCTGGTGAACCTGATTCTCACCGACGCCATCAAGCGCGGCGCGTCCGACATTCACGTTGAACCGTACGAGAAGGAGTTTCGCGTCCGGTTCCGGATCGACGGGATTCTTTACGAGATCATGAACCCGCCGCTGAAGCTGAAAGACGCCATCACCTCGCGGCTGAAGATTCTGGCGAAGCTCGACATCTCTGAAAAGCGGCTGCCGCAGGACGGCCGCATCAAGCTGAAGATGAAGCTCAACGAGAAGAACAAGGAGCTCGACTTTCGCGTCTCGGTCCTCCCCACCCTGTTTGGCGAGAAGATCGTCATGCGACTGCTCGACAAAGACAACCTGCGCCTCGATATGACCAAGCTCGGCTTCGAGCCGGAATCGCTGGCGAAGTTCGAAGAGGCCATCTTCAAGCCGTGGGGAATGGTTCTTGTGACCGGGCCCACAGGCTCGGGCAAGACAAATACGCTTTACTCAGCACTGGCCAAAGTGAACTCGCCGGAAGTGAACATCCTGACCGCGGAAGATCCGGTCGAGTTCAACCTTCCGGGAATCAACCAGGTGCAGATGAAAGAATCGATCGGCCTCAATTTCGCGGCCACGCTGCGATCGTTCCTGCGACAGGACCCGAACATCATCCTGGTGGGGGAGATCCGCGACTTCGAAACCGCCGAGATCGCAATCAAAGCCGCGCTCACCGGTCACCTCGTGCTTTCGACACTGCACACCAACGACGCACCCTCGACGATCAACCGTCTGATGAACATGGGCATCGAGCCGTTCCTGGTCGCGACGTCCGTGCAGCTCATCGCCGCGCAGCGGCTGGCGCGCCGCATCTGCCAGGCCTGCAAAGAGGTCGTCGACATCGCCCCCCAGGCCCTCATCAACCTCGGATACAAGAAAGAGGAAGTGGGGACGTTCCAGGTTTACAAGGGACGTGGATGCGACAAGTGCAACAACACCGGCTACAAGGGCCGCGTCGGCCTGGTCGAGGTCATGATCATCGACGACCTCATCCGGGAGCTCATTCTCTCGGGCGGGACGGCCATCGACATCAAGAAGGCGGCCGCTGAAGCGGGAATGATCAGCCTGCGCCGCTCAGGGTTGATTAAAATCAAGGACGGAATCACAACGATCGAAGAAGTGGTCCGCGAAACCGTTCTTTAAGTCTGGAGAAAACATGGCCGTTACCCTTCATCAGCTCCTCAAAACGATGGTCGAACGCGGCGGTTCGGATCTGCACATTACGACGAACTCGCCACCGCAAATCCGCATCGACGGCAAGCTGACCGCCCTCGACATGCCGCCGCTGGCGGCTCCCGAGACAAAGCAGCTCGCATACTCGGTGCTCACCGACGCGCAGAAGCATCGCTTCGAGGAAAACCTCGAGCTCGACATTTCGTTCGGCATCAAGGGTCTCGCTCGATTCCGCGCGAACATCTTCAATCAGCGCGGCGCGACAGCGGCCGTCTACCGGCAGATCCCCTACGAGATCCTGACGTTCAAAGAGCTCGGACTCCCGCCGGTCGTCGAAGAGATTTGCGAGCGGCCGCGCGGACTGGTCCTGGTGACTGGGCCGACCGGCTCCGGAAAATCGACGACGCTGGCCGCGATGATCGACAAGATCAACCGCGAGCGTCACGAGCACATCATCACGATCGAGGACCCGGTCGAGTTCCTCCATCAACACAAGAACTGCATCGTCAATCAGCGCGAGCTGCACGCCGACACGCACTCCTTCGCGAACTCGCTGAAGTCAGCCCTCCGCCAGGATCCGGACGTGGTGCTCATCGGTGAGATGCGCGACCTCGAGACGATCGAGTCGGCACTTCGCATCGCCGAGACCGGTCACTTGACCTTCGGCACGCTGCACACCAACTCGGCCGCGCAGACCATCAACCGTATCGTCGACGTCTTTCCGGCGCACCAGCAGCCGCAGATCCGCGCGCAACTGTCGTTCGTTCTGGAAGGGATCATGTGCCAGGCGCTTCTGCCGAGGGCCAACGGCAAGGGTCGCGTGATGGCGATGGAGATCCTGGTCCCCAACGCCGCAATTCGTAACCTGATTCGTGAAGATAAAGTGCATCAGATTTACTCGATGATGCAGACCGGCCAGGCGAAATACGGAATGCAGACGTTCAACCAGTCGCTGGCCACGCTGTACTTCAAGAAGCAGATCTCGCTGCAGCTCGCGCTGTCGCGCTCATCGAATCCCGATGAGTTGCAGGAGATGATTTCGCGCGGAGCGGGGGCGCTACAGCCGCAGGGGACGGCTCAGCCGATCAGCGCGTCGCGGGGTAGTCGTACTGCATAATAGTTACCATCGACGGAGGACATCATGCCGCAATTTGAATGGAAGGGGACCCGGGGAGGACAGGCAGCCAGCGGAATTCTGACCGCTGAGTCGAAGATGGCCGCCGAGGCGATGCTGCGTCGTCAGCGCGTCGAGGCTCCCTCGATCAAGGAGAAGGGCAGAGAGGTCGCGATCCCCAAGTGGGGTGGACGCGTACCGCCGCAACTGGTCGCGATCTTCACCCGGCAGTTCTCGGTCATGATCGACGCCGGCCTTCCACTGGTGCAGTGCCTCGAAATCCTCGCCTCGCAGCAGGAAAACAAAACGATGAAGAAGGCACTGATCCAGATTCGGCAGGACGTCGAATCGGGATCCAACCTCGCCGACGCGATGCGCAAGCATCCGAAGATCTTCAATGACCTCTACACCAACATGGTGGCGGCCGGGGAAGCGGGCGGTATTCTCGACACGATCCTTCAGCGCCTGGCGCAATACATCGAAAAAGCAGTCAAGCTGAATGGCCAGGTCAAGTCGGCGATGATCTATCCCGTCGCGGTCATCTCGATCGCGTGCATCGTGGTGGCCGTCATCCTGTGGAAGGTCATCCCGGTGTTTGCGGCCCTGTTCAAAGGCCTGGGCGCGCAGCTCCCGATGCCGACCATCATCGTCATCCACTTGTCCAACTTCATCGCAGACTACTGGTGGCTGATCGGCATCACCATCGCCGGCACCATCTATTTTCTGCGTCAGTATCACGGGACGGAGAGGGGCCGCCGCGTCATCGACGGCACACTCCTCAGGATGCCGATCCTCGGCCTCCTTCTTCGCAAGATCGCGGTCGCGCGTTTCTGCCGCACGTTGGCCACCCTGACCTCATCCGGCGTTCCGATTCTCGACGGATTGCAGATCACGGCGCGCACGGCCGGCAACGCCATCATCGAGGACGCGATCATGGCGACCCGCAAATCGGTCGAAGAAGGTAAGACGATCAGCGAGCCCCTGGGTGACACCGACGTTTTCCCGTCGATGGTCGTTCAGATGATCGCGGTCGGCGAGCAGACCGGCGCGCTCGACACGATGCTCTCCAAGATCGCCGACTTCTACGAAGATGAAGTCGACACCGCGGTGGCCGGTCTCATGAAGCTCCTCGAGCCGGTGCTCATCGCATTCCTCGGCGTCGCCATCGGCGGCATCGTCATCGCGATGTACATGCCGATGTTCTCGCTGATCGGACAGATCGGTTAACGGCAGGCGAGGCCGGCTGAAGCCGGCCTCCACACCGCTTCATGCCCAGCGACGCACGGATGCTCATCGCGGTCCGCGTCCAGAGTTTATGCCGAGCGAAGCGAGGCATCTCCGGTGCTGCAGCGATAGCCGCTGCGCCACCGGAGATCCCTCACCGTCTACGCGGCTCGGGATAAACTGAATTATGCCCAGCGACGCACGGATGCTCATCGCGGTCCGCGTGGTGGTCGTCACCACGCTGCTGCTGGCCGCGCTCATCATCCAGTACACCGTCGCCGAAGTCCTCCCGATCGACTACCTCTACGCGACGGCGGCCGTGACGTATGTCCTGACCCTGGTCTACATCGGCGCAGGACAGCTGATTCGCTCGCGCATCATCAATCTCGCGATTCAGCTCACCGGCGATCTGCTGGTCGAGACGATGCTGGTCTACTTCACGGGCGCGCTCGACTCGCCGTTCTCGTTCCTCTACCTCGTCTCGATCATCACTGCGTCGATGATGCTTTATCGCCGCGGCGGTCTCTTCGCGGCCAGTGGAGCCGTGATCCTCTACGGCGTCCTGGGCGATCTCATTTACTACAACTTCATTCCGCTGCCCCAACAGTCGTGGATCGTGCCGACCACGTGGACGACGTCGCGGTTGTACCTCAACATCGCCACGAACTTCGCCGGCTTCTACGCCACCGCGCTGCTCACCTCCTACATCTCCGAGAAACTCCAGAAGACATCGGAAGAGCTGAATGAAAAGGGGAGAATTGTGGCGGCGCTCCGCGCGCTCAATCAGAACGTCGTCGAGTCGATCCCGTCGGGACTGATCACGCTGTCGCCGGAAGGAATCGCGTCGTTCGTCAATCCCGCCGGATGTCAGATCCTGCGAACGGAGTCGCGCAGCGTAATCGGATATCACGTCTCCGAGCTTGGATTTTTTCGAATGCCGGAGTGGGAAGACGCCCGGCGCACGCTGGCGTCCGAGAGCGTTGTTCGTGTCGAGAAGAACAATTTCGCCGTCAGCGACGAAGATCGATGCCTCGGCTACGCGGTCACGCCGCTGCGCACGCTGGAAGGGACGGACTCCGGCTACACGCTGATCTTCCAGGACCTCACCGAGATGAAGCAGATGGAAGCGGAGCTGCGGCTGAAAGATCGCATGGCGGCCGTCGGCGAGCTGTCGGCGGGCATCGCGCACGAAATTCGAAATCCGCTGGCCGCAATCGCGGGCTCGGTTCAGGTTCTGAAAAAGTCGAACGCGCTTTCGCAGCAGGAGCAGCGGCTGATGTCGATCATCCTCAAGGAATCGGAGCGGCTGAACAAATCGATCGCCGACTTTCTCCGATTCGTACGGCCGCAGGACCGCCGGCCGATGGAGTTCGATGTCGCGGCCAGTCTTTCCGAAACACTCGACCTTCTCGCGAATTCTCCCGAGTTGCGGCCCGACCATCGGATCGAGCGGCAGATCTCGCCGCCGTCGTTCACACTCGTCGGCGATGCCGATCAGATCCGCCAGGTATTCTGGAATCTCGCGCGCAATGCCTTTCAGGCGATGCCCAACGGCGGAACGCTGCGCGTGAGCACTGATGTCGTCGGCGAAACCTATCGGATTTTCTTCAGCGACAGCGGCCGAGGAATGTCGGAAGTCG
>QHVX01000309.1 GCA_003222375.1 Acidobacteriota bacterium | reverse complement strand
GACGCGCCGCGCGATCTGATGTGGAAAGCGTGGACCGAGGAGGATCGGCTGGCGCAATGGTTCAGTCCGAAGGGCGTCAAGACATTCCACTCGAAAAATGATCTGCGCGTCGGCGGCATCTATCACTACGGTTTGCGCAATCCCGACGGCGCGGAGTACTACGGCAAGTGGGTCTATCGCGAAATCGTGAAGCCCGAGAAGCTCGTCTTCCTCGTCTCGTTTTCCGATGCGAACGCCGGCGTGACGCGTCATCCGATGGCGCCCGAGTGGCCGCGCGAAATGCTGTCGACGATCACGTTCGAGGAGCGTCAGGAGAAGACGACGGTGACCGTTCGCTGGAGTGCGTACAACGCGACCGAAGGAGAGCGGAAGACATTCGAAGCGGGCCGCGACAGCATGAAGCAGGGCGGGACCGGAACGATGGATCAGCTCGAAGCGTATCTGTCGAGATCGTGAGAATGTCGAAGCTGAGGTTTCAGATCACGATGTCCGTCGATGGCTACGTCGCCGGGCCCAATCAGAGCGTCGAGAATCACCTCGCAAATGGGCTTTCGCGACGAAGAGTTTTCGCGAGATGGAAGGAATGGAAGGCGGCGCGACGGGTCAGGACCATGCCATCGTCGGGGAGTTGTTCCAAAACATCGGCGCGACCACCATGGGCCGGCATATGTTTGGCGGCGGCAAGGGGCCGTGGCAAGAGCCTTTGTGGCGCGGTTGGTGGGGAGAGAATCCGCCCTATCACACGCCGGTGTTCGTCCTCACGCATCACCCCCGCAATGCGCTCGAGATGGAAGGCGGCACGACCTTCCACGAGAATACCGGCGGGCGAGAAAAGGAGTTTGAGCTCGTCCGCTTCGTCAGCTCACCGTTAGCCGGCCACTACCAGTGGCTTCGGCGCTCGCTTCAGTAGCTCCGGGACGCGCGGCGAGCAGCACGCTTTAGCGAGCGCCGCGCGTTCTCGCTGCATCTCAGGATCGCGGGCCAGAACCGCCAGCGTGTGTGCGAACACATTTCTCGCTGCTTCCGCCTTCGGATGCGCGATCGAATAGTGCATCCACTTCCCTTCGCGGCGCACGTTCACGAGGCCGGCGCTTCGCAAAAAAGCGAGATGCCGCGAGATCTTCGACTGTGGCTCGCCCAGGACCTCGATGAAAAAGCAGACGCAGACCTGGCCGGCCTGCATCAAGTTCAGCAGCCGAAGTCGCGTGACATCGCCGAGGGCCTGGAAGAGGCTTTGTAGTTGGAGGGCTGTATTTTTCATATGTGCCTTGACAAATATGACTCGTGACATCATATTTGTCAACGCAAATATGAGGAGAACTCACATGGTACTCAAGCCCCACATCTCGATCAACGTCCGCAACATCGATCGCAGCATCGCGTTTTACCGCCGGTTATTCGGCGTGGAGCCGTCAAAGATCCGCCAGGGCTACGCGAAGTTTGATCTCGAGAATTTGAATTTTGCGCTCAACGAAGCCCCTGGCGCCCTCTCGCACCTCGGATTCCAGGTTTCATCGACCGACGATGTGCTCGAATTCAGAAAGCGGTGGGCAGACGCCGGCCTGATCACGCGCGACGAGATGGACACCAACTGCTGCTACGCCAATCAGAACAAGACATGGGTCGCCGATCCCGATGGCAACGAATGGGAAGCGTTCGTCGTGTTGCAGGACAACCTGCCCGAACAGGAGGCGTGCGCCGCAACGTGCTGTGCGCCGGCATTATGATGCGACGAAGGCGGCCGCGGCCCCGTTCTGGGTACGGCCGCACGACGAGTATTAATTCCGCGCGGCTAGTTCTTCGGCCTGGCGAAGCAGAGCATCGAGAGCAGCGCGATCGAAGAGCTGTCCGCTGACGATCACCGCTGCGATCCGCTCGGTGTTGTGGATGTCGTCGAGCGGGTTGGCGTCGAGCAGAACCAGATCAGCGATCTTGCCAACCTCGATCGTGCCGAGGTTCCTGTCTCGATGCGTGACGATGGCGGGCGTCAGTGTGGCGGCGCGCAAAGCCTCGAGCGGCGTCAGTCCGCATTCCACGAAATTCGCAAGCTCGTCATGCAGTGTGAAGCCTGGGATCCGCGTCCCGGCGATGTCGGTGCCCGTGACGAGCGTGACGCCGTCGCGATGCATCTGTCTCACGACTTGCCGAAACTCCGCGAGCGTGTCTAGCATCTCGCGCATCTCTGAGTCCGATGTTGGCGGGGTCGGCACCTTCTTCAAAGATGTAGCGACGTAACGCAGGCGCGGATCGTTCTTCGCATTCGGATCCACGACCGCATTCCACGCACCGATCGTTGGATCGACGACGGTGTGATTCTTCACGAAGCGTGCGAAGAGTTTGTCCGCCTCGGCCTCGCGAAAGTGACGGATGGCATCGGAGAGTCTGCCTTTCAACGCGGCCGAGAATGTGCCTTCGAAGAGCGTCTCGGTGTGTTCGATCGTCACTTGTCCGGCGTCCGACGCCTCCTCGGGAGTGACAGTCATCGGAATGTGGCCGACGACGTCAATTCCGAGCTGCTTCGCCTCATCGAGGAGCGCGAAGTAGGAATCGCGCGGAAAGCGGCGATGAATCTTGATGAAGTCGACGCCGACGAACTCGAGCGTGCGCGCGGCGCCGCGAGTCGCATCGGGATTGCCGGGCACCATCTGGTATTTGTTGAAGCTCTTGCCGTTGAGGATCGGACCCACGCGCAAAATTCGCGGTCCTACGAGGATTCCAGAAGCGATTCGAGCGCGCCACTCGTCGATTTCCGAAAGCTTCGAGCCCATGTCGCGAACGGTCGTGACACCGTTCGCGATGAGAACCGGAAGCGCGCTCGAAGTCACCCAGCTGAGATGGACGTGCATGTCCCACAGGCCGGGAATCAGAAACTTGCCGCGCCCGTCGACGATTTGCGCATCGGCGGGCGCGGCGTTACCAATCTCGGCGATGCGACCGTCGCGAACCACCACCGTGACGTCGCTGCGCGGCGCCGAGTCGCCCGGGTTGATCAGGGTGACGTGCGTAATCGCCAACGACGCCAGGAGCAGCGCTCGCATTCGAGCATTTTTACGCGGTCGCTGGTGCCGGGTTGCGGCGCAGCGCGAGATTCGCGACGGCCCCAACGATACCGATCGCGATCGCGATTAGCGCCAGCGCGGGTGTCGACGTCAGTCCTACGACTGCGTCAATGGAGAACCGTCCGGGACCGGTCAACGCGAGCGCGACCCCGGCAGCGCCGTACAGCAGCGGAACTTCGATGCCGTTGGTCGTGGAGGCCGGTCCGATGGGACCGAGGAAGCCGAGCGCGAGGAGCAACCCGCCACCGAATTCGCCGAGGCCGGCGAGAGCTGCGAACAGCCGGCCGGGACGAAAGCCGATGGATTCGAAGAAGTTGCCGGTGCCGGCGATGCCGTAACCGCCAAACCATCCGAAGAGCTTTTGCGCACCGTGAGCAGCCATGACCAGCCCGAAGACCAGCCGTGCCAATAAGAGTCCTTCGTTCATAAACTATCCTTTCTAGAGCTACTATACAAAAAGATGTTGATAGGAATTCCCATGCGAGTGAACGTATTCTTATCTGCGGATGGAGAAGAACCCGGTCGTCTGCGAAACGTTCCACCGCGCTGTCGAGCTCATCGGCCGGCGATGGAACGGCGCGATCGTATTCGTGCTGCTGCGCTCGAAATGTCGCTACTCGGCCTTGCGGGATGCAATCCCCGGCATCACCGATCGCATGCTGAGCGAGCGGCTTCAGGAGCTCGAAAAGGCGGGGATCATCGATCGCACCGTCGTTCCCGAGACGCCGGTCCGCGTGGAGTACGCCCTCACTAAAAAGGGCCGCGCGCTGGCCACGGCGCTCAACGCCGTCGGCGATTGGGCGCACAAGTGGATGGAAGACGACGTCACGCCGGCAGCGGCTTCCCTCGCGTTTCCTCGCCGAACGGCAAGAGCAGCATCCCGATCAAAAACGCGATCGAGGTGAAGGCCACCGGCTTCCCGATGGTGTGATAGTGCGCGACGCCGGCGCCGACGAGGAAGGTGATTCCCGCGCCGGCGAATCGTCCAATCGACGTCGCAAATGCGAACGCGCTGGCACGGCACTCGGTCGAATACTGCTCCGGCAGCCACAGCGTGTACATGGCGAAGTTCGCGCCGCCCAGTCCCAGGAAAAAGAGGACGATGAAGAAATCGCGCAGAGCATTCGGCAGATAGAAGACGTATCCGAACCCGATCGCGATCGCGAAAAACATCAGAGCGAAATAGAGGCCGAGGGTCAAGCGGCGCCCGAGTTTCTCGGCGATCAAAGGCAGGACAATGCAACCTAGAATCGTGCCGGCGGACAAAAGCATCGTCCCATACGACGCGAACCGCGCAGCGTCGACGCGCGCGTAACCTTCGCGGGTCGCGATCTGCGTCACCGAAGCAGGCACGTACACCGATCCCGCCCACAGGCCGACGATCGATACCAGCAGGTAGATCGAGTTGAGAACCGTCCGCCGCGCGTAGGTCGAAGAAAAGAGCGCCGCGAACGATTCGCGCATCGTCGGCCGCCGTCGTTCTTCCCAGCGCGACGACTCGCGAACGCCGTAGCGAATGAATCCGACCAGCAGCGCCGGAAGTCCGCCCACCAGGAACATCGCGCGCCAGCCATAGACCGCGCCGACGAAATAATTCGCGATCGCGGCCAGAAAGAATCCGAAGTAGTAGCCGGTGTGCATCAAGCCCGCTCCCATTCGTCTGCGCTCCTCCGGCCATTCCTCGGCCACGAACGTTCCGCCCATCGACCATTCGCCGCCGATGCCGATGCCGGCCAGCAAACGAAAAACCGCGAGCTGCCAGATGTTCGTGACGACGGCGCCGAGAAATGTGAAGAGCGAGTAGCAGACGATGGTGAGCATCAGTGTTCGGACGCGGCCGAAACGATCAGCCACCGGTCCCCACACCATCGACAGTCCCCATCCGACGAGAAAAAACGCGAACAGCACACTGCCGTAGTAGCCGACGTGTGCCGAATCGGCGGCGATTGCCGATCGCGGCAAGAGCTCCGTGATGGCGGGAACGAGCACCAGCGCGTAGATGAACGAATCCATCCCGTCCAGCGCCCACCCGCCCCACGCCGCCCAGAAGCCGCGGATCTGATTCTTGTTGAGCGGCAACAACGTCATCCTGAGGTGCGAAGACACCGAAGGATCTCACGAACGAGATCCTTCCCCCGCTCCGCGGGGTCAGGATGACGGCAAGTAGAGCGATAATCTGACCCCATGATGCTGCGTCGAGACTTCATACGTTCCATGGCGGCGATCGGCCTGTGGCCGTTCACCAGGGACATCGCTCCTTCGCCAACCCCGTCGATCGCGTGGCCCGCTCCGGCCGATCCGCATTTCTGGCGCTGGGTACGCAGTCAATTCGATATCCCGAAAGATGAGTCCTATTTCAATACCGGCACGCTCGGCGCGGTCCCGCGCCCGGTGATGGAAACGCTTGCCGCGCACATGCGCGAAATCGAAAAGACGATCGCGCGCTACGACTACCGCCCTGAACATCCGGAGTACTTCGCTGGGTATCGCAAGCAGGAAGAGCTGCGCGCGAAAGTCGCGACGCTGCTGAGCGCGACCGGTCCCGAGATCGCGCTCACGCAGAACGCGACGATGGGAACCAACTTCGTTGCGAATGGACTCAATCTGCAGCCCGGCGACGAAGTCCTGATGACCGATCAGGAACACGTCGGAAATCGCGGACCGTGGGAGCTTCGCGAGAAACGGCAGGGCATCGTCGTCCGCAAACTGCCGATCGGGACGCCGCCGGTCGATCCCGATTCCGTCGTGCGGATGTTCGCCGATGCGATCACGCCGCGCACGCGCGCGATCGACGCGCCGCACATCACGTCGAAGCTCGGGATCGTGATCCCTGTCGCGCGGATCGCGCAACTGGTGCGCGACAAAAACATCTTTTTCCTCGTCGACGGCGCGCAGGTCATCGGCCAGAGACGCATCGATGTGAAAGCCATCGGCTGCGACGCGTACACCACCAGCCCGCACAAGTGGCTCCTGGCGCCGCCGGGAAACGGGCTGCTTTATGTCAGCGCCGCACGGCAAAAAGAATTGTGGCCGACGCTCGCCAGCGGCAGCTGGAACGATTACGAGCCGGGCGACGGCATCTTCCGGTTGATGCAGTACGGGACCGGAAATCTCTCGCTGCTGGTCGGACTCGATGCCGCCGTCGATTTCCATCAGCACATCGGCACCGATCGCATTGCGGACCGCGTGATGGAGCTGTCGAACCGGCTTCGCGACGGATTGAAGAAGATCGACCGCGCCAGGATTTACTCGCCGACGCATCCCGAAATGACATGCGGCATCGTCACGTGGGGATTGGACGGCGTAAAGGGCGCCGACCTGATGGATAGGTTATGGAATCGCAGGAAAATTCGCGTGCGATCGGTCGATGAGGGGATGGTCCGGCAGTCGAC
>QHVX01000308.1 GCA_003222375.1 Acidobacteriota bacterium | reverse complement strand
AGATCGCGCCGGTGTGAACGTACAACGCGCGGCCGCTGAAGTGTCCAACGCATTCGAGAAAGTAATAGACGCCGACGAAGATCGCGAGGTTGATGGCGGCGCCGAGGACTTTGTTAGGCACGGCTTTCATGATGGCGTTGTACAGAACGAAGCCGATTGCCAGCGCCACCAGCACGATCGCCAGCCACAGCCAGGAGTTCGAGCTCGGTGCGGTCGGATCTTCGAAAACGACTTTGCCGTGATAGTAGACCAGCACCGCCAGTAAAATTCCGGTCACCCATGTCCAGGCCGCACCCCATCGGAACCAGAAAAGCGCCCGGGGCATCAACTCCGGATTGACGATTTTTTTCGTCGGACCATCGAGCTTCGCCTGGAAAGGTCCGTTGACCCAGTTGAAGAAGTAAAGATGTCCGATCCAGACGACTCCCGCCACGACGTGCGCCCAGCGGAAAATCAGTTGGAGCCAGTTGTTGATCTCGGCATTCATTACTCTCTCCTCACATCTGCAGGTTTTGGGATAGCCTGCGCCGCGCGAATTATATGACTTCCAATGAATTCGACGGCCGCGTCGCAATCGTCACCGGCGCGTCGAGCGGCATCGGCCGCGCCACCGCCGAAATGCTCATCGAACGCGGCGCGATGGTCTCTGTTTTGGCGCGATCGGCGGGCAAGCTCAAGACGCTGGCGCGCAAACACGAGGGCCGCATGCTGCCCGTTCCGGGCGATGTCAGCGATTCCGAATCGATCGAGCGGCTGTTCGCGCAGACAGAATCGAAGCTCGGCCCGTGCGACATTCTGATCAATAACGCCGGCACCTACGTCGACAAGCGCGTCGAGAAAATGACGGAGCGCGACTGGGACCGCGTCTTTGGCGTGAACGTTCGAGGAGCGTTTCTCACCACGCGCCGCGCCGCCAAGAGCATGATTCCGCGACGAAAGGGCACCATCGTCAACGTCTCCTCGATCAGCGGCGTTCTCGGGCCCGAAAAGTTTCCGGGCTACTCCGCCTACTGTGCCAGCAAGGCAGCCCTGATCGAGTTCACGGAAGTCGTGGCGGTGGAACTGAAGGAGCACGGGATTCGCGTCAATTGCGT
Source organism: Acidobacteriota bacterium (assembly GCA_003222375.1). Classification (GTDB taxonomy): domain Bacteria; phylum Acidobacteriota; class Thermoanaerobaculia; order Gp7-AA8; family Gp7-AA8; genus Gp7-AA10. The sequence continues at coordinate 2,246 of QHVX01000308.1, read as the reverse complement.
CAGTCCCGGCTCGGTCGACACCGCGATGTGGGCTGCCGTCAGCGGAGGCGCCCGCGCCGACATGACCCCGGCGGAGGTTGCCGAGGTGATCCTGTTTCTTGCATCTGAGCGATCTCGGCCGATCAACGGCCAGAACATCGATGTCTACAGCGCGTGATCTCCGCCCGACCTGGGCCGAGATCGATCGGGGAGCCTTCAGCCGCAACGTCGATTCCATCGCGAGGCGTCTGCCGCGCGGATCGCAACTGATCGCGGTGTTGAAGGGCGATGCCTACGGACACGGCGCCGTCGAATTGGCGAAGCTCTGCACGCCCGATCGCGTCGCGATGATCGCGACCGCGCTCCTCGAAGAATCGCTCGAGCTTCGACGCGCCGGAATTGAGTTGCCGCTTCTGGTTCTCGGGCCCTTGACTGAATCGCAGATCGGCATCGCGCTCGATCAGAGGATCACGATGGGCGTGGTCGGGCCGGAGGAGCTCGAGCTCGTTTGCCGTGTTGCGCGTGCTCGCGACGTCGCGATTCATCTGAAACTCGACACCGGAATGGGGCGCATGGGTGTGACAGAAGCAGAGTTGCCGCGCGTGGTCGAGATGATTCGATCGACGCCGCGGCTGCGCGTCGAAGCGCTCTACACCCATTTCGCGAACGCCGACGACTCGAGCGACACGCTGACCGATGTGCAGATCGAGAAATTTCGCGCGATGAGCGCGGCGCTTCGCGCGCAACGCCATCATCTCGCCAATAGCGCCGCCACTATGCGCGGCCTCATCGAGCCGGGCGATTTCGTGCGCGTCGGGATCGCGCTGTTTGGCGCGGAGGTCGTCGGATCGCGTCTCGATCCGGTGCTGCGATGGCGAACGGAAATCATGCGTCTGAAGGACTTGCCGTCCGGACATGGCATCGGCTACGGAACAACATTTCACACGCTGCGTCCCAGCCGTATCGCGACGTTGCCGGTCGGATATGCCGACGGCTACGACCGCAACCTCTCGAACAACGCCTATGTGCTCGTTCGAGGGCGTCGTGCGCCGGTCGTCGGGCGGGTCTCGATGGACCTGCTCACGATCGATGTCACCGACATTCCCGACGCGCGGTACGGCGATGAGGCGATTCTTCTCGGAGATGAGATTTCTGTCGATGAGCTTGCGAAGCGCGCCGGTACAATCTCCTACGAATTGTTCTGCCGGATCAGTAAGCGCGTGCCACGGTTCTACAAATGACCAGCGTTCTCGAGAACATCGGCCTCGTTTTTCTGCGGCTCTTCGAGCAGACGGGCCTTTGGTTCCGCATGCTCTGGCGCACGGTCACATGGGCCGCGCGGCCGCCGTGGGAATTCGAGGAATGGCTCCGGCAGATGGTCCGCGTCGGCGTGGAGTCCGTGCCGGTCGTCTTTCTGACGACGATGTTCACCGGAATGGTCTTCGCGCTCGAGACCTACAACGGATTCCATCGCGTGCACGCCGAGAATTACGTCGGCAGCGCGGTCGCGCTCGCGATGTTGCGTGAGCTCTCGCCGGTGTTAGTTGGATTGATGGTCACCGGCCGCGTTGGTTCCTCCATGGCGGCCGAGATCGGAACGATGCGCGTCACCGAGCAGATCGACGCGCTCAAGGCGTTAGCGACTGATCCCGTGCACTATCTGTTCGTGCCGCGCGTGATCGCGGGCATCGTCATGCTGCCTTTCCTGGTCATCCTCGGCGATGCTCTCGGCATCGGCGGCGGATATATCGTCGCCGTCAAGCTCCTCGGCGCGAATGCAGTGATCTATAAGAACGTGACCTGGCAGTTCCTCGGCCTGAAGGATCTCTGGACGGGCGCGATCAAAGCAGGCGCATTCGGATTGATCCTTACGCTTACCGGCTGCGTGCGCGGCTACTACACGTCGGGCGGGGCGGAGGGCGTGGGCCGCTCCACGACGCGGGCGGTCGTCAGCGCGTCGCTGATCATTCTTTTGACAGACTTCTTCCTGACGAAACTGCTGATGAACTTATGAGAGTCGACGACGGTCAAGTCATCATCTCACTCCAGCACATCGACAAGAGCCTTGGCGGCAAGCCGGTTCTGCGCGATATGTCGGTCGATGTGAAGCAGGGCGAGTCGCTGGTGATCGTCGGCGGATCCGGTCAGGGAAAGAGCGTCACGCTCAAACACATGATCGGCTTGATGCAACCCGACGACGGACACGTCTACGTCCTCGGCGAAGATCTCTGCTGCCTCGAAGCGAAGGAGCTGAATCGCTTTCGCCG
>QHVX01000307.1:3500-4755 GCA_003222375.1 Acidobacteriota bacterium | reverse complement strand
GGGGAGCTGGAGTTCTATCAGCAGATCAGCGAATCGATCATCGAGACCGGCGAAGCGGGACCGCGGTTTGCGATCTCGAAGACGATGCGCGATCTTTTCGTTCCGCATCGCATGGACGTCCTGCGGAATTTCCTGCAATCGGGAATTGCGCCGCCCCGTCCGCAAGCGACCATCGGCGGCCGCGCCGAATAAAGAGCCGAGGCTGTTTTCAGAATTCTGTGTCGCTGCGGTATGTTTGCCCCTTCGACCCGCTGAGATGAGCCCGGGTCCTGTGCAGCAGGCGCACCGAACCTCGTCAGGTCCGGAAGGAAGCAGCGATAAGGTGCATTCCCTGCGTGACACAGTTCGGCCTGGGCTCTTCCGAGCGGGTCGCTCGCCGTATACTCGCCCTCGATGTCTTACCAGGCACTCGCACGCAAATATCGCCCGCAGCGGTTCAGCGACATCATCGGTCAGGAGACCGTCGTGCGCACGCTGCAGAACGCGATCGAGCAGAAGCGCATCCACCATGCCTATCTCTTCTCGGGCGTGCGCGGAATCGGAAAAACGACAGTCGCGCGCATCCTCGCGAAGGCGCTCAACTGCGTGAGCGGCCCGGCGACGGAGCCGGACAACACCTGCACGATCTGCAAGGAGATCACCGAAGGGATCGATCTCGACGTGCGCGAGATCGACGCTGCCACGTACACCGGCGTCGACAGCATTCGCGATCTCCGCGACGTGACGCAATTTCAGCCGGCGCGCGATCGCTTCCGCATCTTCATCATCGACGAAGCGCACATGCTCTCGCAGGGAGCATGGAACGCGCTGCTCAAGCTGATCGAGGAGCCGCCCGAGCACGTCATCTTCATGTTCGCGACGACCGAGATGCAGAAAGTGCCGGCCACGATTCTTTCGCGGGTTCAGAAATTCACCTTGCGCAAGATCACGCTGGAAGAGCTGATCGGCCGGCTGCGCCAGATCGCGAAGGCGGAAAAGATCGAAATCGATGACGCCGCCCTGGAGCTGATTGCGCGACGCGGCGAAGGAAGCGTGCGCGATGCGCTATCCATCCTCGATCAGATCATCGCATTCAGCGGCCACGCCATCTCGTCCACCGACGTCGCGACGGTCCTCGGCCTCTCCGACTCGAACTTTTTCGCGCGGCTGATGACGCTGGTGAGCGAAGGCGATCACGCCGGCATCCTCGGGGCACTCGACGAGGCTGGCGCCAGCGGCCGCGATTTCAAGCTTCTGTACCGCGATCTGCTCGCCT
>QHVX01000307.1:0-3440 GCA_003222375.1 Acidobacteriota bacterium | reverse complement strand
CATCAACCGCGCCGAGCATCAGCGTCTGGCGGTGGAGATCGCATTGCTCAAGGCTGCGACATTTCCAAGGTTGCGCGCGGTCGAGGAGGCGCTGAGCAGTTCCGAGGTCTCGGGGTCTCGAGGTCTCGTGGCAAAAACAAACCCCGAGACCGCGCAACCTCGAGACCTCCAAACCTTTCTCGAGCGCGTACAAAAAGCGAGACCACTGATCGCGGGCTATCTCGCCAACGCCAAAGCATCGAAGAAAGATAATGATATATCATTCATATTTAATGACACCTATTCCGCCGATGCCGTGACCGACGCGCGCGAAGCGCTCGAATCGATTGCGAAGGATGTCTTCGGCGCGCCCGTGAAGATTTCTGTCGAGACCACGGCGCCGGCCGTCAAAGAAAAGCCCGGCAAGGAAGACCCTGTCCTCAAAGCCTTCCAGAAGCACCTCGGCGGCGAAGTTGTGGAGACCAGGAGAAGCAAATGAATCCCAAACAACTGATGAAGCAAGTGCAGCAGATGCAGGAGCAGATGCAGCAGCGCATGGCCGAGCTGCGCGTCGAAGGCAGCGCCGGCGGCGGCATGGTCAAAGCCACGATGAACGGCAACAAGGAGCTTCTCTCCATCACCATCGATAAGGAAGCCGTCGATCCGAACGACGTCGAGATGCTGCAGGATCTCGTCGTCGCGGCGGTCAACGAGGCGTCGCGCAAAGTCGACGAGGAAATGCAGGGGCAGATCGGTGCGATGACGGGAGGAATGAAGATTCCCGGATTATTCTGAGGTTGTCTGGTTGTCGGGTTGTCCGGTTGTCGACAACTTGACAACCCGACAACGTGACAACCATGACGGCTCCACCATTAGCCACTCTAATCAACGAACTCACTAAACTTCCCGGCGTCGGCGCGAAGTCAGCCTCGCGCATCGCGTACCACATCCTCAAGCGCACGGCCGGTGAAGCGGAAGCGCTGGCGGCAGCGATCCTGGAGGTCAAATCAAAAATCTTTCGCTGCTCGACATGCAACAACATGACGGACGTCGATCCGTGCGCGATCTGCGGCGATCCGCGTCGCGATCCTGCGATCATCTGTGTGGTCGAGGAGGCCTTCAACATCGCGACGATCGAGCAGACGCGCGACTTCAGAGGCGTGTTTCACGTGCTCCTCGGTGCGCTCTCACCGCTCAAGGGAATCGGGCCGCAGGATATCGACGTCGGCGGCCTGCTGCGGCGCGTTCAGGGCGGGGGCGTTCGCGAGGTCATCATCGCGACCAATCCGAACGTCGAAGGCGAAGCGACCGCGCTCTATCTGGCCCAGCAACTTCGTCCGTTTGGCGTGCGCACGACGCGGCTCGCGTTCGGACTTCCGGTCGGCGGCGATCTCGAATACGCCGATCAAGTTACGATGGCGAAGGCTCTCGAAGGCAGACGGGAGATTTAGTGGCAGGTGCTGCTAGTATGGTGAGCGCAAATGGCTTCTCCTGATCTCGTGATGTATGAGGAGGAGTACCGGCAGATCAAGGAAACTCTCCAGCGTCTGCAGGTCGACTCCAACGCCAAGATTGTGTTTCTGGTCGACAAAAACGGCCAGCAGATCGCCTCCCACGGCGACATGCGCGACGTGGACGCTACATCGCTCGCCTCGCTGACGGCCGGCAACGTGGCGGCCACTGACGGATTAGCAAAGCTGATCGGGGAAAAAGAGTTCTCTATCCTTTTTCATGAGGGAGAACGCGACAACATTCACATTTCGCTGGTTGCCCAACGCGTCATTCTGGTCGTCATCTTCGACGACCGTTCGTCGCTCGGTCTGGTGCGCCTGCGCGTGAAGAAAGCGTCGCAGGAGCTCGAGCGGGTGTTCGAGCAGCTCTTGAAAAAGGCGGAAGCCGATCGCGGGGCAGCCGCGAACCGCTTCGATTCGCCGTTCGCCGAGATCACTGACGAAGATATCGACAGCCTCTTCAGCGAATAGCAGATGACGTTTATCAATTACGCGGCGCGTGAGATCAATTGCAAGATTGTCTACTACGGGCCTGGACTGTGCGGCAAAACGACCAACCTGCAGTGGATCTACGACAAGACCAATCCGCAGGCGAAGGGAAAGCTGATCTCGCTGGCCACGGAAACCGATCGCACGCTCTTCTTCGATTTTCTTCCTCTTGACCTCGGCCAGGTCCGCGGGTTCAAGACGCGATTTCACCTCTACACCGTGCCGGGTCAGGTCTTCTACGACGCCTCCCGCAAGCTGATTTTGAAAGGCGTCGACGGAGTCTGCTTCATCGCTGACTCGCAGGACGCGCGCATGGAAGCGAACGCCGAATCGCTGCAGAACCTGGAGAAGAATCTCAAAGAGCAGGGCTACGATCTGAGGACAATCCCGTACGTTCTGCAGATGAACAAGCGCGACCTGCCGACCGCTGTTGCCCCGGAGGAAATCTATCGCCAGCTCAATGTGAAGGGTGAGCCGACTTTCGAGGCCGTGGCGATGAATGGGACCGGAGTCTTCGACACGCTCAAGGCCGTGGCAAAGTTGGTGCTGACAGAGTTGAAGAAGAAGTAGCGTGGTCTCGGGGTTGCGCGGTCTCGGAGTGCATGACCGCGAGACCCCGCAACCGCGAGACCCGGTAACCACACCATGCGCCATCAGGGATTCAACATCGTCGCAATCGGAGGCGGTACCGGCCTCTCCACGCTGTTGCGCGGCCTCAAACGCTACGTCGACGCCGACGGTGCGTGGTCGATCGCACGCCTCGGCGCAATCGTGACCGTCACCGACGAAGGGGGAAGCTCCGGCGCGCTTCGAAAGGAATTCGGCGTTCTTCCGCCCGGCGACATCCGGAACTGCATCGTGGCTCTCGCGGAAGAAGAGCATTTATTATCACGACTTTTCAGCTATCGTTTTGAGCAGAATGAGTCCGCGCTGGCCGGCCACTCGCTCGGCAATCTTCTGCTGACGGCGCTCACCGATATCACCGGCGGATTCGACGACGCGATCCTGGCAGCGTCCGAAGTTCTCGCGATTCGAGGCGACATCTATCCCTCGACGCTCGAGCAGGTACGACTGCGCGCGACACTGGCGGACGGAAAAGAACTGATCGGCGAGGTCGCTATCAGCGGCTCACTTCTCGGCGATCGGCGAAAAGCCCCCCGGCCGCACGCGCGGATCCTGCATCTGAGCATCGATCCCGGGGATCCGCAACCGCCCGATCGCGCGCTCGAAGCGCTGCGCGACGCCGCCTTGATCCTCATCGGGCCCGGCTCGCTTTACACATCGGTGCTTCCGAATCTTCTGATCAAGCCGATCACCGAGACCATTCGCCGCGCGAAAGCGCTCCGCGTATACGTCTGCAACGTGATGACGCAGCCCGGGGAAACAGACGGCTACAGCGCGGAAGAACATTTGAGCGCGATCATCGAGCACGCCGGACTCATCGTGGATGTGATGGTGCTG
>QHVX01000306.1 GCA_003222375.1 Acidobacteriota bacterium | reverse complement strand
GTCACGCCCGACGCGTTCATCGAGCTGATCCTCAACTTCGGAACGCCGTACCGATTGCACGCGGAGGGCGCGCCCGATATGCCGCGGGCGATCCTGGTGGGCCTGCAGAAGAAGCCGTTGCTGTTCTTCTGTGAAGGCACGGTGAAGCTCGTGGCGACAAGATTCTTCGCGTGGGGCGCCCTGCCCTTCCTCGCCAATCAGGCGCACGGGTTTGACAACCTTCCGGCGACGCTCGGGCGCGAATGGGACGACCTGGCAACCAGGGCCGAGTCTGCCCTTGGTGCCGACGACTATGACGCCGCCGTGTCCATCGTCGAAGATCACCTCATCGGGAAACTGCTTGCCGCGACGGTCGACCTGAAGCAGATCCGCGCGGCCGCGCAAATGCTCCACCTCAAGAAAGGACAGTTTCGGCTGGCGGAATTGGCGGAGCACTGCAACGTCTCCGGCCGTCAACTGCAGCGGCAGTTCCAGGACGTCGTCGGCGTTTCTCCAAAGGCGCTGGCCCGTGCCATTCGCTTCGAGGAGATCCGCAAGCGGCTGATGTTCGACCCCGACCAGAGCCTGACCGATCTTGCCCACGAATTTGGGTATACCGACCAGGCCCACTTCATTCGGGACTTCAAGGAACTCGCCGACCGCACGCCAGGCGAGTTTGCCCGCGAGATGCGGGCCATCCAGGACATTTTCCGCGACCACAACAATGTCGTGTTTCTACAAGTCCCCGCGGCCGGCCGTCGTTAGATTGACCTCATGAACAAGGTCAAGATCATCAGCCTGCTCGTGCTGGACCAGGACGCGGCCATCGAGTTCTACACGAAAAAACTCGGCTTCCGGCTCCTCGAGGACAAACCCTTCGGCGAGAGCCGCTGGGTCACCATTGGGTTGCCGAATCAGAAGGACCTCACGCTGGCCCTCGAGCTGGTGACAGCCGCCGAGGACAAGGCGCTTGTGGGAAAGCAGGCCGGCAGCCACGCTTTTCTGGGGCTCGACACTTCCGATTGCCTGGCGGACTACAGGCGCATGAAATCCCTCGGTGTGAAGTTCCTCGGCGAACCGCAGTCGGGTCCGTGGGGAACGGGCGTGCAGCTCGAGGATCTTTACGGGAACAAACTCTTCTTGAGCCAGGAGCCCTGACCGGTACGCTGTTCGAGGATGGCGCTGCTCGACAGGGCGTGTAGGAATCTGGAATCCGCGCTCAAGGCTGCACATCTCACCATGCGGGACGTTGCGAAGCTCACCATCTACGTCGTCGGCTATTCGCACGACTGTGCCGAAACCTTCGCGGCCACGCTGTCGCACTATTTTGCGGATCGGGCCCGGCCGGCGCTGTCGCTGGTTGGGGTTCAAACTCTGGCACGTCCGGAGTTTCTCGTGGAGATCGAGGCACTGGCAATCGGGGCCTCCGGGTCCGCCTAACGCAACACGACCGATCACTTCTTTGCGCGCGAGGCCTTGATATCGCCGAGGATCTCGTCGGCGTGTTTCGCGGCGTCGACCTTCTTGTAGATTTTCTTGATGCGGCGATCGGGTCCGATCCAGTACGTCGTCCGCGCGACGCCCCACGCGCGCCGGCCGTACATGTTCTTCTCTTTCCACGCGCCGTACATTTTTGCCACGTCAGCCGTTTCGTCCGATAGCAACGGAAAATTCAGCTTGTGCTTGCCGGAGAATTTTTCGTGGCTGGCCATCGAATCCGTCGAGACGCCGAGGATCGCGGCGCCGGCTTTGGAAAGATCGCCTTCCAGGTCGCGAAACGAACAGGCCTCGGCCGTGCAACCCGGCGTTTCGTCGCGCGGGTAGAAGTAGAGGATCACGTCCTTGCCTTTGAGCTCACTCAGCGTGATTTGTTTTCCGCGCGTCGAGGGCAACTGAAAATCGGGCGCCAGGTCGCCGACTTTCGGCTCGTAGTAATCCTGCATCTTTGCTCCTAGTTCGCGGAATCCACCAACAAAACTTTCTCGGCAACCAGTACGGCATTCAATGCCGAGCTGCGGCGGAGATTATCGCAGACGGCCCACACCCAGAATCCGCCGCGAATGCTGGGATCGCGTCGCACTTCGGCAACCAGTACCTGATCCTTGCCGGCGGCGTCGACTGTGCCGAAGGACTCGTCCTGCTCCGGTAGCACAATCGCAGGATTCTCGCCGAGCCGCGACATGATCTGATCCACGGATAGATCGTCGCGGGTCTTGATGAACAGGGAAAAAGTGTGGCTGTGAAAAATCGTGCCTTGCGTGATCAAAAGCGCGAGCTCGGAATCGGAATTGGTCAGACGGCGGAGCTGATCGACGATGAATTCCTCGTTGTGCTCCAGCGCCGGATAAAGATTGAACGCCAGTTGGCGGTCGAAAACGTGCTTCGACACGCCCTTGACGCTCAGAACGCTGATCGTTTGTTGCGCGAGCTCTTCGACGCCGACCTGCTCGAACTCCGACGCCGGCTGGACGACAGTCGCGGTGCAAATCTCGACGATGCTGAGCATTCCGATCTGATGCAGGATCAGCGCGATCGGAATGGCGACCGGATGCGGCGAGATGATCAATTTCTCGCCGGCCGCAATTTCCTCCAAATTGATTCCGGCGACGGCCAGCGTTCCATCCGCGATCGTCGAAGGTTGCGAAGCATCGATGACGATGAAGCGATCGTCGCGATAGCGCTCGATCCATTCGCGATTGCTGGCCGGCGGACCGCAGAAGAACACGAGATCGAGATCTTCGAGCTCGTCATCGGAGGCTGCCACGACGACCGCCGGCTCGTCGTCAACCTCTGTCAGCGCGCCGGCCGCCTTGCCGGCGGTATCGAGCAAAACCACTTTCGCGAACGGAAACGACCGCTCGCGTAGGAGCGTCTTGATCTCGTTGCCCACGAGCGTCAGCGGATTGACGATGCCGATGCGATATCCCGTTTGCGACTTCGGCTGCGGCATCAGTGTAGGGGTTCGGCAGTCTGCAGCATTTCCTCGGCGGCGGCGCGCGGTGGAAACGCGATCGACCAGAGGCGAACCAGCGGGCCGGACGCCAGGTAACAGATCGCGCCGATGAAGAGGAACTCACGCGGAAATCTCGCGAAGATGCCGAGGATCAACGCCAGCACGAGGATGTAGAGCAGCGAGCGTTCTTTCTGCAGATTCAAACCCTTCTGGCTCCGATAGCGGATCGGCGA
>QHVX01000305.1:3621-9566 GCA_003222375.1 Acidobacteriota bacterium | reverse complement strand
ATCATCGACCGCCGAGCGCAGTGCATTCCAACGCGCTTCTGACGCCGGCGTCCTCTTCTTCGCCGCGTCCGGAAACAGTTACAGCGGCACCGATGGTCTCAGCTTCCCCGCCGGCTACCCCAGCGTTGTTTCGGTCGGAGCGATTGATTCGACGCAGACCGTCGCCAGCTTCTCGCAGCGCGGCGCGGGATTGAAAGTCGTCGCGCCGGGCGTCAACGTCCTGTCGACGTTCGTGAGTGCCTCGGTGAGCACGAACGACGGCCGCGTGTTCAACGCGACGACGCCGATCGTCGTCAAAGACAGCCAGGGCACGCCTCTCGACAATTTCTGTCTGCCCGCGCCGAGCATCGCGGGAAGCTTCGTCTTCTGCGGTCGAGGATCGAATGCTCTTACGACGTCGTTTGACGGAGCGAACAACGATCTGATCTTCACTTCGAAGTCGGCGCTCGGCACAACGGTCGCCGTCTCCTTCGTCGTGAGCGGCCGAAATACGCCGCTCACGGTCAACGTGGCGACGAACTCCGCGGGTACGGCAACGTCGACAGCGTCGAGCATCATTGCATTGTTCGACAAGCCAACTACGACAGCCAACACCGTGGTCGGTGTTCGGCTCGCGCCAGGCAATGATGGAACCGGCGCCGTCGGGGCCATGGCCTCAACTCAGTTGAAGAGCGAATTTCCTGACGCCGTGCGAGGCAAAATCGCCCTCATCGAACGCGGCGATCTCACCTTCATCCTGAAAACACAGAATGCACAAGGTCTCGGCGCGACGGGCGTGATCGTTTATGACAACGCGCCGGCGGCTGATCCATTCACTCCCGCCTTTGGAACGTTTACGACGCCCAGCGCGGTGCCGCAATTCATTCCGTTCGCTTTCATTTCGCAGGCTGACGGCCTGTCGCTCAAAGCCACCGGCGACGCGCAAGTGTCGTTAGGATTCGGATTCGAGACATGGGCCGCCTTGAGCGGAACATCGATGGCATCGCCGCACGCGGCAGCGGTCGCGGCGCTGGTGTGGGCGGTCGCGCCTAACGCGTCATCGTCTGACGTTGCCAACGCTGTCATCAACAACGCCAAAGACCTCGGTGACGCCGGCGTCGACACTGTGTACGGTCATGGGCTCGTGAATGCACTCGACGCGGCCAAGCAGCTCAATCCGGGAGCGTTCGGATCCGGCGGCACGCCTGCACCTACACCTCCGACCGGGCGCAACCCCGGCCGGCGCGGACACTAAGGAGGCTCTCATGCCCGGCGCAGCTCTGATTCTGGCTCTCTCGCTCGCACATGCTCCCGCTGCAACCCAGCCCCCGCCGCGCGGAATGATCATCGCTGCGTCGCCGAATGTCGAAACGTTGATCGCGCGCCGGGCCGACGATGGCACGCTCGAGACAGCGTGCGTCGACAACGACGACGCCGCGAAAGCGTTCTTCGCGCGAAAAACAAAATCGACCAAAGCGGAGCAGCAGTGATGCGCGCGTTCGTGGCGGCTTGCTTCTCGATTCTGATCGCAGCCAGCGCGTTCGCGGGAGCGAAAATCACGATCCGAAGCACCGATGATCCGAACGTGGGCTTGAACGATCCCACACCGGTCGAACCCGTCGGCGGAAACAACGGCAAGACGCTCGGCGAGCAGCGCATGATCGCGTTGCAGCACGCCGCTGATATCTGGTCGAAATTGATCGACAGCAGCGTGGAGATCGTCATCGACACGAAATTCCGATCGCTGACGCCGTGCGACTCCTCCAGCGGGGTGCTGGCCTCCGCCGGTCCCTCGCATACAGTCGCAAATTTCGATAACGCGCCGAAGCAGGACGTCTGGTACCCGATTGCGCTCGCGAATCGATTTGCCCAAAAACATCTTTCGAACGATTCCGAGATCGCGGCCAGCTTCAATCTCGATGTCGATAACGCCACCTGCCTCGGGAACACGAGCTGGTACTACGGTCTGGACGACAAGCACGGATCGAACATCGACATCATCACCGTCGCGCTCCACGAATTTGGCCATGGATTCGGCATCTCGGGTACCTACAGCTCAAAAACAGGAGCGCTGTTCCAGGGAAAGCCGAATATTTTCGAGCTCTTCACGTTCGATGACACCGTCGGCTTGCACTGGGATCAGATGACCGACGCGCAAAGGCTGACATCGCAAACGAACGATCAGAACCTCGTTTGGGACGGATCGCGGGCGCGCCTTCGTGCAGATCGAATGCTCGGTCCGACTCCCTTCATGCGGATCGGCGGCACGGAGTACAAAATCGGAAAAGCGAGTTTCGGAGGACCGATTACGGTCGCCGGCCTCAGCGGAACCGTCGTCGCTGCGACGGATGAGTCGAACGAGACTGGGACATCGGCAACCGATGCCTGCACAGCGCTCACGAACGCGTCGGCTGTCACCGGGCGCATCGCACTGATCGATCGCGGCAATTGCCCGTTCGTCGTCAAGGCAAAGAACGCACAGGATGCTGGCGCGATCGCCATGATCGTCGTCGATAACGTCACTGCGAGCTCTCCCATCGTGCCCGGCGGGAGTGACCCGTCGGTCACCATTCCAGTCGTCGGCATCACTAAGACAGATGGCGACTCCCTTCGAACGCAGCTTTCGGGCAGCCTTTTCGCTGTCCTGGCCGCCGATCCGACGCGGCTGTCGGGCGCCGATAGCGCAGGCAATGTGAGGCTTTATGCTCCCTCGACATTCTCAGGCGGGTCGTCGGTCCATCACTGGGACAGCTCGGCGTTTCCAAATCTGCTGATGGAACCCAACATCAGCAGTGACCTTACCCACAGCGTCGACATCACCCTCGATCAGCTCGTGGACATTGGTTGGGTGGAACCGGTGTCAGCCGGACGCCAGAAGCTGCGCAGAAGTCAATAGGTTGACGCCAGACGGGCTCATCGTATTATTTGCTAACGATGAGAGCGTTGGCGGCCCTGCTGGCGGTAGGCCTGATCGCTGGTCCCGTCGTTGCGGCGGATCGTTATCTGGTCGCGACGCGGAGAGCTGCGAAGTCGACTGAGCTTCGCTTGATCCGCGAGTCAGGCGAATTCCACTCCCATGCGGTTAGAGCATTTGAGGCTGTCGATGCTTTCGCCGCCGACCTGAGCGCGGATGAAGTTGCAGCGCTGAAGTGCTCGCGAATCGCAACATCGCGCCGAACGGCAGTGCCTATCGCGCGGCGCAATTCATCCCGCAGGGCGTCATCATGATCCACGCGCCGGAACTTTGGCCGTTCACAAAAGGTGCGCAGATCAATGTCGTGGTCGTCGACACGGGCATCGACAGGAAGCATCCGGACCTGATCGCCAATTACGCCGGCGGGTACAACACATTCGACCAATCGGACGATCCGACCGATGACAACGGTCACGGAACTCATGTCGCAGGAACCGTGGCGGCTGTCGATAACAATTTTGGAGTTGTGGGCGTTGCGCCTGAAGCGCGAATCTGGTCGATCAAGGCCCTCGATCGGTACGGCTTCGGGATGGATGAAAACCTCATTTCTGCGATCGACTGGGTCCTCAAGAAAAAACACGAGATCGGCGGCGACTGGATCATGAGTCTCTCCCTCGGCGCAGCGGCGCCGTCGCCGGTGGAGGAAGAGGCCTTCAAACACGTGATGGCCGACGGCGTCATCGTCGTCGCTGCTGCGGGCAATCGTAGTTTTCCGGACATCGAATACCCAGCGCGTTACGTGGATTCGACCAGGACGCTGGCGACGTTCTCGGATCATGGTCCGCACTTGACCGTCGTCGCGCCGGGCGTGCGCGTGCTGTCGACAACTCGCACCGGCAGCATCCCGACTGCAGAAGTGAGCCTGCCCGGCGGACCAGCGATGACTGCTGCGCCGCTCGCCGGAAGCAGCCGAGGCGAGGTGGCCGGGCCGTACGTCGTGTGCGGACTCGGCCGGCCCGAAGAATTTCCTGATTCCGTCCGAGGAAAAATCGCGCTGATCAAACGCGGCGAGATCACATTCAACGAAAAAGTTCGGAACGCGGAAGCGGCCGGTGCGCTGTCGGTCGTGATTTACAACAAGGACGAATCAGATTTCAAAACCTGGACGCTTCTTCGTCCCGACTGCGACTCCATCGAAGGTTGCGACGATGCAATCCATCCATGGCCCGTTGTCCTGGCAATCAGCAACGCCGATGGCCAGCAATTGCTGAGCGATTCGAAACAAATGATGGATATGGGTTCATGGCTCGACGACTACACATTCATGAACGGAACATCGATGGCCTGTCCCCATGTCTCGGGCGCGGTCGCGTTGATCTGGTCACTTGCGCCCGACGCATCGCCGGCCCGCGTCCGCGATGCACTGATCGGGACGGCAGTCGACCTCGGCGCACCAGGATTCGATGAGATGTATGGCTTTGGGATCATCAAAGCCTATGCGGCTGGTGTGCGACTTGCGCCGCGGCGCTTCCGCACGCCGGTGATGCCGCCTCCCGACTTCACGCAACGGACACCGCCTTGAGCTGTGCCACAATACGCGCCCAATGCGCATTGGCGTAACGACAGCGGTGGCCGACTCGCAATCCCTCGCGTACACGCCGCTGGCGCAATTGATGTGACGACCCTTCGCGTCTCGGTTCTTCACGGAGCTGAGATCCGCACAGGCGGAGTGGAGCTGATCGACTCCTGGAGTCGCGACAGTGCCGACAAACTGTGGGTCGACATTCAGCAGCCCGATCGCGAGGACCTCGAGCCGCTGCTGGAACAGCGCTTCGGATTTCACGAGCTGGCTGCCGAGGATTGTCTGTCCCCGAACACGCTGCCGAAGTACGATCCGTTTCCCGACTACGACTTTTTCATCTTCCGCGCGGTCGACGTCAATCTCCATCAGCACGGATCCCAGACCTACAAGCTGGCCGCATTTCTCGGCCGGAATTTTCTGTTCACAGTGCATCGCGAAACGATGGCGCCGGTGGATGACGTCTGCAACCGGCTGCCGAATGACGCGCGGATTCTCGTGAACGGCCCCGACTTTCTCCTCTATTCGATCGTGGATCAAATGGTCGACGCGCACTTTCCGCTGCTCGAACGCATCGAAGAACGGGTTGACGACCTGCAGGACACGATCTTCAAAGACGCGCACCCGATGCATCTCGACGAGCTCCTGCACCTCAAACGCGACGTCAATGTGCTGCGGCGCCAATCGCTGCCGCAACGCGAATCAGATCTCGAGAGGCGATGCGCAGTTCATTCAGAAGCAGCATCTGATCTATTTCCGCGACCTCTACGATCACATGTTCCGGATCAGCGAGACGATCGATGTCGAGCGCGACATGATGGCCGGCACGATGGAGGCCTACCTCTCCGTCATCGCGAATCGCACGAACGAGATCATGAAGATCCTCACGATCTTCTCGGCGATCATGCTTCCGCTCACTCTGATCGCAGGGATCTACGGAATGAATTTCGCGATCGAGCCCGAGCTCCACTGGCGCTTCGGCTACTGGTACGCCCTCGGACTCATGACAATTACTGCCGTCATTATGTTGATGTGGTTTCGCCGCAAAGGATGGATCGGACATCACGATCGTCCTCGTGCGCCGACCAACCGGGTTTGATATAGCATTCGCCGCGCAGAAGAGACGAGGCACGATCGGAGGACTTTTCTCCGTGTCTCGGTTGCGAAGTGTCGCAGCAGTACTTCTGGTCGCCGCCGCGGCGACACGATCTCTGTCTGCGGCCGATCCGATCGGGGTTTTGAAGTCGGTAACGACCCCGCCTTTCCCCACTGTCGGCGGAAACATCGCGTATTTGGTTCGTGTCATCCAGGAGGACGGCCTCACCGCGGCCGCCAACGTCACACTCACCGAGAACGTTCCGGCACAGACGACTTTTGTCTCTGCAGTTCAGAATGCCACCGGCGCGCCGACATTCACATGCAGCACGCCGGCGGTCGGCGCGACGACGGGAGTGATCTCGTGTACCACGCCTA
>QHVX01000305.1:3116-3611 GCA_003222375.1 Acidobacteriota bacterium | reverse complement strand
ACATCAATGCCAATGCAACAGGCACCATCGTCAACACCGTTACGGTCACTACCACGACAGCGGATACGAACCTGGCGAACAACACGCAAACGCTGATGTCGGGCTTCGCCTTCTCAGCCGACATGTCGGTCGTGAAAACCGCGCCGTCGGCGACTCTCATTGCCGGTTCCAACGTGGCCTATACCATCACGGTCGCGAACGCGGGGCCGGGCGACGCGCAGAACGTCATGCTCACCGACGCCGTCACCTTCCCTTTCACATTCGTCTCGGTCTCCCAGAGCTCAGGGCCGGCCTTCAACTGCACCACGCCGTCCGTGGGAAGTATGGGACCCGTTGCCTGCACGACAATAAACTTCCCCGCCAATGCGTCGCCGGCGGCGGTTTTCCAGTTGGTCCTGAAGTACGATCCTAACGGCGGCGTACCGACAAACACCGCGTTTGTATCGGCGTCCACGTCAGACCCAAGTCTCGGCAACAACATGAGCACGGTGGCGA
>QHVX01000305.1:0-3072 GCA_003222375.1 Acidobacteriota bacterium | reverse complement strand
CCACTCACCGCAACTGCGGGTCAGCCGGTGACATACTTTCTGACCGCAACGAATAACGGTCCGAGCAACGCGACCGCTCCTCCAATCACGGACACGCTTCCATCGACGCTGACCTTCGAATCGCTCACGCAGACCTCGCCGGCTCCTTTTCCGACGGCTTCGTGCACGACTCCGGCAGTCGGAAGCTCGGGGACGATCACGTGCTATCCGCTTTCTCCCGTCACGCCGGGCACGACATATTCCTTTCGCCTGGTGGCAAGAGTTCGATCGAACGTCGCGGCCGGAAGCTCTGTGACCAACACCGCTTCGTACACGGTTTTGCCGGATCCGACGCATGGCGATTCCAATCCCTTCAACAACAGCGCGAGCGTGACGTCGACAGTCAGCGCTTTGGCCGATCTGTCAGTTTCGAAAATCGCGGGCGCCGGCACGGTCAACCCTGGCAACAACATCACGTACACGGTCAACGTGAGCAACGGCGGCCCCAGCGACGCCGCGACGGTCGCGCTGTCCGACGTTGTTCCGACCGGCACGACCTTCGTCTCCGCAATGCAGACCGCAGGACCGTCGTTCGCGTGCAGCGCGCCGGCGGTCGGAGCAACTGGAACGATCAATTGCACGATCGCATCTTTGGCGGCTGGTGCGTCCGCGACATTCACCTTCGTCGTTCAGAACAACACCAACAACCTCGGCGGCACGGTGATATCGAATACCGCACAGGTATCAACCGCAACGTCCGAATCAACCCTCGCCAACAACAGCTCGACCGCCAACGTCACTGTCACCGCCGCCGGCCTCGCGGTCACGAAATCCGCCAGCCCGAATCCGGTGCAGGCCGGAACGAACATTACCTACAGCGTCACCGTCTCGAATGTCGGAACTGTCGGCGCACACGGCGTCTCGCTTACGGACGCGATCCCTGCGAACACGACCTTCGTTTCCGAGATGCAGACGGGCGGGCCGGGTTTTTCGTGCTCCACGCCCGCAGTAGGGGCGACCGGAACCGTGACTTGCACCAACGCGCTTCTTGCTGCCGGCGCGTCTGCCGACTTTCAGATCGTTGTTAGGGTCAATCCGACGACGGCGAATGGAACGGTAATCTCAAACACTGCCAACGTCAGCACGACCGACACCGATCCGAACCTGTCGAACAACAGCGCCACCGCCAATACGACGGTCGCTGTGACCTCGGACATTTCCGTCACCAAAAGCGGCCCGCCTTCGGTTGGTCTCGGCGGCACGATCACTTATACGGTCTCGATCTCGAATGTCGGCACGAGCGACGCGCAAACAGTGACGTTGACCGACGTCGTCCCAACCGGAACGACATTTGTCTCCGAGACGCAGAGCAGCGGACCCGCGTTTGCATGCTCAGCGCCGGCCGTCGGCGGCACCGGAACGATCTCCTGCAATATCGCGACGCTGGCGGCCGGCGCGACATCCACGTTCTCGATCGTGGTGTCGGCGAATGCCGGCGCCGGATCGGCGATCACCAACACCGCGACCGGCGGTTCGGCGTCAGCGGATGCCAACCCCGCCAACAACAGTTCTTCGGCGACGACGACAGTTGCCGGACCGGATCTGGCGGTCACGAAGAGCGATAGTCCTGATCCCGTGACCGCGGGATCGAACATCACGTACACCGTCACCGTTCAGAACAACGGGACGTCCGGCGCGAACAACGTCTCGCTCGTCGACGCAATCCCCGCAAACACGACTTTTGTTTCGGAAACACAAACCGGCGGGCCGATCAATTGCACGAATGCCCTCCTCAACGCCGCCACCACAGCGACTTTCCAGGTCGTCGTGCAGGTCACCGCCGGCACGCCCAGCGGCACGATCATCAGCAACACTGCCACGACATCCACAACGGACGCCGAAGCCAATACGACCAACAACAGTGCGACCGCAACGACAACCGTCGCAGCCGCTCCCATCGCCGATCTGACCATCACGAAGAGCGATGCGCCCGATCCGGTCACCGCCGGTTCGAACATCACGTACACAATCACGATCACGAACAGCGGAACTTCAGCGGCCGCGAACGTCTCGCTGAGCGATCCGCTTCCGGCGAATACGACATTCGTCTCCTTCGCATCGCCCGCGGGATGGACACCGTCGACGCCCGCGGTGGGCTCGAACGGCACGGTGAGCGCCACCAATGCGTCGTTAGCAGCCACGGCGTCGGCGACATTCACGCTCGTGGTTAACGTGAATAGCGGAACTCCGGCCGCTACAACCATCACGAACACGGCGACGACTTCGACGTCTTCGACGGAGTCATCGACCGCGAACAATTCCGCGACGGCGACCACTACCGTTACCGCCGTCGCGCCCACTCTCGCAGACCTCGTTGTCGCGAAGAGCGACTCCCCCGATCCGGTCAATGCCGGCTCGAACATCACGTACACGATCACGGTCACGAACAGCGGCGCGGCCGCAGCAGCCAACGTCTCGTTGACCGACGCGGTGCCGACGAACACAACGTTCGTTTCGTTTGTTGCGCCTGCCGGATGGACGCCGTCGACTCCGTCGGTTGGCAGCGGCGGCACTGTCAGCGCTACCAACGCATCGCTCGCGTCGGGTGCGTCGGCGTCGTTCACCCTTGTTGTCAACGTCAATTCGGCAACGCCGGGCGGCACGGTGATCACGAATAGCGCGAACGCCGCGACCACAACTGCCGAGACATCGACCGCGAACAATTCCGCCACGGCGACAACCACCGTCGCGACAGTGACGCTGACTGCAGACCTGATCGTGACGAAGAATGCCAATCCATCCGCGGTTGCGCTCAACAACGGGCCCGGAGCCGCGAGTGGCGTCAGCATCACCGATCCGCTGCCCGCCGGCACGACGTTGGTGTCGGCGACTTCCAGCCAGGGTTCGTGCAGCGGAACGACAACCGTGATCTGCAGCCTCGGTTCGATCGCAAATGGCGCCTCGGCGACCGTCACCATTGTGATCACGGCACCCTCATCGACGGGGACTTTGATCAATTCGGCTTCAGCCAACAGCACCAGCTTCGATGCGATCGGCTCGAACAACACCGGCACCGTCGCCGTTGCCGTCCTC
>QHVX01000304.1:3546-15597 GCA_003222375.1 Acidobacteriota bacterium | reverse complement strand
CGCGGAAGCATCAGCAGCGCCAAGCTGTGGATGAAGTAGAGGACCACGAGCGCGAAGACGGCGATGTTGAGCGCCAGTCCGATCCGGCCGCTGAGCAGAAGGATCAGCGCCGCGGCGGCGGTAATTGTCAGGCCGATGACCGGCGTACCGGTTCGAGGCCAGATATGTCCCATCCATCGCGGCGCGAGACCATCCTCGACGAGCACGATGGCGACGCGCGAGGGAACGAGCATCGTTCCGTTCAGCGATGTTGTGATCGCCATCAGCGCCCCGATCGTGATCAGAACTTCGGCGCCGGCCGGCAGATAGCGGGATGCAACGGTCGTCATTGGGGCCGCCGAGGCCGCAAGCTCGCGTCCAGGTAGAACTCCGAACGCCACGATCGACATCAATAGATAGATGACCGTCGTCGCCAGGATGCCCAGCAGGAAGACGCGCGGAAGACGGCGCGTGCTGTCGCGGACCTCACCGGCGGTCTGCGCCAGCGATTCGAATCCGGCATACGCGAAGAACAGCGGCGGAAGGCTGGCCGCGAAACCGCGGAAGCCGTGCGTGATAAATGGGCGGTAATTCTCCGGGTGAATCGCAAACAATCCCGGCACGATCAGAACGAGCAGTGAAAGCGCGAGGACCGCGCACATCCAAACCTGAACGCGCCCGAACCAGCGGACGCCGATCACGTGGATGACATAGAAAAACAAAAGGATCGCGATCGCGACCGGCATCACGAACGCCGGTCGCCGGCCTAACAAGAGGTAATCGGCGAAGGCGCGCGACAGATACGCCAGCGCCCCGATGTACGAAATGATCTTCAGCCACACGCCGACGAACGCCAGGCCGTGCCCGCCGAATGTCCGCGAGATGTGCTCATACTCGCCGCCCGGATCGAGCCCGAGGGGCGTCGAGATGAAGACCGAGTAGGCCACCGACGTTGCGAGAATGGCCGCCGCCAGCACCAGGTAGCCGAGGATCACGCTGGGGCCGGTGAGCGTCCAGGCGTCGCTGGTGACCTTGAAGATTCCGGCACCGATGAGGACGCCGATAATCGTGGCGTACGATTCGAGCGTGCCGAGATCGCGCCGCAGATTCGTCATTTCTCTTCTCGGAATCCGCCGATTCTACCCAACGAAGAAAGTTCTTCTCTCCGGCCGCAAAGAAAAGTGGTAAAGTTTGCATTTACTGCAAAGGCTTCAGCATGGCCACGCTCCTGGTGGTAGAAGACGACCGGCCCACGCACGCGCTTTTCGTCGCGCTGGTCAACCGCTGCGGTTGCGAGGCTAGCAGCGCCTTTGATGGCCGCGCCGCTCTTCGCAAAGTTCGCGGCGAGCGTCCGGACGGCATGATCCTCGATCTACTCCTTCCGGAGATGAATGGCGTCGAGCTTTTGGAGGAAATCGACCGATTCGCGCCCCAACTGATTTCCAGAACGATCGTCATCACCGCAGCATCAGACTCGCTCTTCCACGATTGCGCACAGATGCGATACGTACGCTGCCTCATGCGCAAGCCCTTCAACATCGAGGAGCTCGAGAGCGATTTGATGCTGATGCTCGACGGCCGGCCGGCGGAGCAAAAAGTGAGAGCTGGCGGTCCGATGCGGCTCAAGATCAGTTAACCGCCAGCCCTCGGGAACGACGGGAGACGCCGCCTTACCGCAACACAGCCCGGAGGACGGCGGCGGCGCTTTTGCAGTCAGTGCAAAACTCGTGCGCACCGTTTTCAGTGAGTTGAGAAGAAAAGCATTGCGCTACCCGCAAAGAGGACTACACTTTCGGCGTCGGTCCAGAAAAATGGCCCCCCGAGTGCTTCTCACGCGCGCGGGATTCGAGTGCGACTTTGTTTCTGACGGTGAAGCTGCGCTGCAGAAAATCGATGGCGGACAGTACGCTGTGATCGTCCTCGACTTGATCCTGCCCGGAATCAGCGGAATTGAGATTCTGTCCCAATTACGGGCAAGCAGGCCCGCACTGCTGGAGCGCACCATCGTGATGACCGGCGCGAGCAACGGAATCCTTCGCAACGTCGATGTCACCCGCGTCCACTCCGTGATACGGAAACCTTTCGATATCTCCGACATGGTCCAGCTCACCACCGATTGCGCGTATCAGGACGACCGCATACAGGCGAAACGGATGCGATGAATTCTTTCCCTCTTCCGAAAAATTTCGGGACTCAGATTTGCAGTAGTTGAAAAGGATTTTGATAGAATGGTCAACGTGATCGGCGAACAGATTCGCCAAACTCGCCAGGCCCGGCGGTTATCTCTAAGCGATGTAGCTGGACGAGCCAAAATCAGTGTGGCAACGCTCTCGCGGATCGAACGCGACAAGCAGGGTCTCGAGCTCGGCCTTTTCCTCACCCTCTGCAAGATCCTCAGAACCTCGCCTCGCGAGCTTCTGGGAACAGAAAGTGCCGACAATGTCGATCCTCTGGCCGTCCGGATCGCGGCGCTGAATCATACCGAGCGGGTGGAGTTATGGCGCGAGCTGGCAGCCGCCCGACGCGGCGACAAGCGCAACGCCATCCGCAACCGGTTGCACCGCCTGGGGGACGAGGTGGAAGAGCTCCTGGCGCAGCTCGAATTCGTGCGGGCCGAGATGGAATCGGTGCACAGCAGCGTTCGGAAGCGTTAGCGAATTACGCCGGCTGCCTGCGCGACTTTGGCAAACTCTTCCAGATCGAGGAGAACCAGCACCGCTCCGTCGATCTTGTTGTCAGTCGTCTTGTACGGCCGGATGCGCAGAGAGTGTTTCCGTCCGGAACGATCTTCGACCGGCAGCTCGCGCACTTCCAGCTTGTCGATGACATCGGCCACGATCTCGCCGAGGTTGTCGATGATGAGGTTGGCCTTCATGTCGTCGATCGGACGGCCGATGTCGGAGGGGATCAGACTCAGTGTGCGCTGGGCCCGCGGATTGAAGCGGCGAATGCGAAGACTGCCATCGAGCATCAGGATCGGGATTTCGACCGACGCCAGAAGATTGACCAGGTCGTTATTCACCTGCGCCAGTTCCTGATTACGATTTTCCAACTCCTCGTTCAGCGTGGTGAGCTCCTCGTTGCTCGACTGCAATTCCTCTTTGGCAGTCTCCAGCTCCTCGTTGATGCTCTGCAGCTCTTCATTGCTCGACTGAATCTCTTCGTTCGCCGAGCGTAACTCCTCGTTCATCGCTTCCTGTTCTTCAATGATCGACTGCAGATACTCGCGAGTTGCTTCCAGCTCTCGCTTCAGATGCCCGACCTGTCTGCCTTCCGCCTTCGGTTCTTCTCGTTTCTTTCCGCGGCCTTTCTTGACCGGCGGCGCCTCTTCGAACACGATGGCCAGGAAACGTTCACTCGATGCGCCAATGAAGGGGATGACCTCGATATTGACGAGAATCGAATGATCGTCGACCTTCACCCGAATCCCTTCGCGCCGCTGAATCTCATCTTTCTTGCGCGCTTGATGGATGGCAGTCCGCAGATCGCCGAGCAATCCTTCCCGCGCCATCTTCAGGAGATTGAAGCTGGCCGTCCCCGGCGGCAGCTCGAGGTAGCGGCTTGTCCGGCCGCGGAACTGCAGAACATCGAGGTTCTCGTTCACCACGACGCCGGCGGGAGTGAAACGCGCCAGGAGGACGCGGTCGGCTTCGCGAAAAATCGCGTCAGGAGCGGGCCGCTCGACTGCTTCGACGATCGGTCGTTCGCGGGGCGCATCGGTCTCTTGGCGCGTCAGCGCGAAGATGACGTTCGTACGCCGCACACCTGTTTTCTTTCGATAGATTTTGTTCTTTCGGTCGACGATGTCGAACAGATCGCCAAAGTTTCCGATCGTTTCCGACGTGCCGAGGAGCAGATAGCCGTCTGGTCGCAGCGCGTAATTGAAAATCGAGATCACTTTCCGCTGCAGGGCCGTGCCGAAATAGATCATGACGTTGCGGCAACTGATCAGATCGAGCTTCGAAAACGGGGCGTCCTTCGTCACGTTCTGGCGGGCAAAGATGCAGCAGTCGCGGACAGCCTTGTTGACGCGATATCCGCCGTCGACGCGATTGAAGAATTTTTGCAAGCGGTCCGCTGCCACCCCCGTCATGACCGTCTCGGGATACAGGCCGGCGCGGGCGCGGGCGATGGCCAGCTCGCTGACGTCGGTGCCGAAAATCTGAATCTGACAACTGGCGCCCACGCCGCCGGCCGTTTCGAGGGCCGCAATCGCGATGGAGTAAACCTCTTCTCCGGTTGCACAGCCGGGGACCCACACCCGCAGGCTCTCGCCGTCCTTACGATCGCGCAGCAAAGCCGGGAAAATATCGCGCTGCAGCACCTCGAAGACCTGCGGATCGCGAAAGAACCCGGTGACACGAATGAGAATGTCGGCGTAAAGCTCTTCCACTTCGCCGGGCGAGTCGCGGACGATGGGCACGTAGTCCTCGAGCGTATCGACCTTGTGCACCGCCATGCGGCGGCGAATCCGGCGCTCGATGGTGCTCGGCTTGTAATGCTTGAAGTCGATGTCGTGCTTCGAGCGGATGAGGGCAAACAATTTCATCAGTTCCGGCTCGGGAAGCCGCGAAGGCGTCGGTCTGGAGAAGTAATCGTGCTTCGCGATGCGCACCAATTCGCCGGCAATCTGCGCCGGCGAGAGAACGAAGTCGACAAAACCTGCCGCAACAGCGCTCTGCGGCATGCTCCCCATTTTCGCCGAATCGTCCTGTGCGAACGTAATACCGCCCTCGGCCTTGACCGCTTTTGTTCCGAGAGCGCCATCCGATGCTGAGCCCGACAAAACTACCGACATCGCACGCGGTCCCTGGTCCTCCGCCAACGAATGAAAGAAGCCATCGATGACGCTGGGAGCGCCCGAAGCGCGCTCGTGCAGATGCAGAACTCCATTCTCGATGGACACCTCGGCACCCGCCGGCGCGATGTAGACGTGATTGTTCTTGACGATCATGCCGGGACGGACAATCTCAACCGGCAGCTTCGTCGCACGCGCTACCACGTGATCGAGATTCGAGGCGTATCTCGGATCCTGATGCAGTACAAAAATAAAGGCCATTCCAGGATCATCGGGAAGGCTCTTGAGCATTGCGGTGAACGCCTCGATCCCGCCCGCCGACGCTCCCACGCCGACGATCGGATAGACGCTTTCTTCGGACGGAGGCGCGAGGGCGATCAACGCTTTCTTCTCGCGGTTCTTATTGGCCATGAAAGGGTCCTCGCGGGCAGCTATCTTGCTACATCGAGGCTAAGGAGACAATGTGCCCTCGCAGCGAATTGTCGTCATCGGGGCGTCTGCCGGGGGTGTTGAAGCGCTGCTGGAGGATCTTCGTTGTCATCCACATTCCCTCCGAGTTTCCGAGCGTTCTTCCGAAACTCCTCTCGCGCGTAGGGAATCTGCCCGCCAAACATGGTGAGGATGGCGATCGGTATGAGCCGGGAACGATTTACATCGCACCTCCCGACCGTCACATGCTCGTTCATCGCGACGGCACCCTCCGCGTCGTGCGCGGGCCGCGCGAGAATCGGCATCGCCCGTCGGTCGACCCGCTGTTTCGCAGCGCGGCCGCGGCGGTTGGAAATCGCGTCATCGGTGTCGTTCTCAGCGGAACACTTGACGACGGAACAGCGGGGCTGATCGCGATCAAGCAGCGAGGCGGGATCGCAATCGTCCAGGACCCGGCCGACGCGCTGCACCCATCGATGCCCCAGAGCGCGATGGAGCATGTCGAGGTCGACTATGTTCTGCCGCTCGACGAGATTCCGCGGAAACTCAGCGAGCTCATTGACGCAGAAGTCCGGATGGCGGCGGCTGCAGAACCGGGGGAGCTGATGGCGACCGCCCCGGGCAGCCCTCGGCGTTTTCCTGTCCCGACTGCGGCGGAGTGCTATGGGAAATTGATGATGATAATTACACACGATTTCGATGCCGCGTCGGCCACGCCTTCTCGCCCGAGTCGATGTTAGGCGGGCAATCCGATGTTTTGGAGACTGCGCTCTTTTCCGCGCTGAAGACGCTCGAGGAAACCGCACGCCTCTCGAAGAGGCTGGCAGAAGCTGAAACCCGCCGCGGACACGAGTGGATGGCGACACGGTTTCAGCAGCGCGAGAAGGACGCCCGGGAACGCGCCGACGCCATCCGCCGCGTCCTGGTGACTGGCAGCAGCGAAGTTCCGGTGGAAACGGAGCTCGCGGCCAAGGCGCAGTAGTGCACGCATCTTGCGTGAATTTTGGCCATGCGCTTCCGTGATCGCTTCGAGGCCGGCCAGCTGCTCGGACGCGAGCTCGCCCGACGCCTCGGCAAGCGCGACGATCGGATCGTTCTCGCGCTGCCGCGCGGCGGTGTTCCGGTCGGCGCTGAAGTCGCCAGAGCTCTGGACGCCTCGCCATGGGCGCGATCGCCAGCGGCGGCGTCCGCGTCATGAATCGCGACGTCCTCGGCTGGGTCCCCATTCCGCAAAAATTAATCGATCAGGTCGCGGTGCGCGAACAAGAGGAGCTGGAGCGCCGCGAGCGCGAATACCGCGGATCGCGTCCGCCGATCGACGTACGCGACAAGACCGTCATCGTCGTCGACGACGGCCTGGCGACCGGGTCGACGATGCGGGCCGCGGTCGCGGCACTTCGCAAGATGCAGCCGCGCGCGATCATCGTCGCGGTCCCGGTCGCCGCGACGCAGACCTGCGACGAATTTCGCGACGAGGGGGTCGACATCGTGTGCCTCCGCACGCCCGAGCCGTTCCAGGCGGTCGGCCTCTGGTACGACGACTTTTCACAAACCACCGACGAAGAAGTGCACGAGCTTCTGCAGCAGCCTGCCCATGACTGACATCCGAGACACCCTCCGCCCCGTCGACGACTTCGACTCCATCCTGCGGCTGATCGGAAATGCAGCTGATCGGGAATGCACGCTTTGTTCTGATCGGCGAAGCGACGCACGGCACGCACGAGTTCTACGCCATGCGCGCCGCGATCACCGAGCGTCTCATCACGGAAAAAGGATTCAACGCCGTTGCGGTGGAAGCCGATTGGCCGGACGCCTATCGCGTCAACCGATTCGTCCGCGGAATCAGCGACGACAACGAAGCGATCGACGCCCTGGGCGATTTCAAACGATTTCCGACCTGGATGTGGCGCAACGCCGACGTGCTCGATTTCATTGGCTGGCTTCGCGACTATGGACGCGGCGTCGGTTTCTACGGACTCGATCTGTACAGCCTCTACGCATCGATCGCGCACGTGATCGAGTACCTCGATCAGGTCGATCCCGAAGCGGCAAAGCGCGCGCGATATCGCTACTCCTGCTTCGAGCACGCCGGCGAGGATCCGCAGGCCTACGGTTACGCGACCACGTTCGGCATCACGCAATCGTGTGAGGACGAGGTCGTGAAGCAACTCATTGAGCTGCGCCGCGCGCGCGACGACTCCGACGATCACTTTTTCGCGGAGCAGAATGCGCGGTTGGTTCTCAACGCCGAGCGATATTACCGATCGATGTTCTCGGGGCGCGTGTCATCGTGGAATCTGCGAGACCAGCACATGGCTGAGACGCTGACGGCGCTTGCCAATCACATCCCCAACGCCAAAATCGTCCTCTGGCGAGATGGGCGGGCAGGGCGAGCTGAATGTCGGTCAGCTCGTCCGCGAGCGCTACGGCGACGACGCGCGCCTGATCGGATTCACGACCCACAGCGGAACTGTGACCGCGGCATCGGAATGGGATGGGCCGGCGGAGCGAAAGAATGTGCGCCCCGCGATCCGCGAAAGTTACGAGCTGCTGTTCCACGAGTGGCAACGCGGAGACTTCTATCTTCCGCTTCGCGGCAACGAAGCCGCCGCGCCGCTCGAAAATCCGCTTCTCGAGCGCGCAATCGGCGTCATCTATCTGCCGCAGAGCGAGCGCGCCAGCCACTACTTCTACGCTTCCCTGCTGCGGCAATTCGACGCCGTGCTGCACTACGACGTCACGCGCGCCGTGGAACCGCTCGAGCGCTGGGAGCGTGAACACACTGCCGAGGTGCCGGAGACATTTCCGTCAACGTTATGACTACGACAATCGATCGCGACCAGGGACTCATTCACATCAATGCCGCCGGCGTCACGCTGGAGGGAAATCTCATCATTCCAAACGGCGCGACGGGCGTCGTGCTATTCGCGCACGGCAGCGGAAGCAGTCGCTTCAGCTCGCGCAATCGCCACGTCGCCGAAGTGTTGCGAACACGAGGCAATCTCGCGACGCTGCTGATCGATCTGCTGACCGCCGAGGAGGAGCTGGTCGATACGCGCACGGCGCATCTTCGATTCGACATCGAGCTTCTCGCCGATCGGCTGGTCGGCACGTCGGAATGGCTCGCACGCGAACGGCCGAATCTGAAAATCGGACTGTTCGGCGCCAGCCCCGGGGGCGGCGCAGCGCTCGTGACGGCCGCGCGAGTTCCCGACCGTATCAAGGCCGTCGTCTCGCGTGGCGGGCGTCCTGATCTCGCCGGCGCCGCGCTGGCGCACGTCAAAGCGCCGACGCTGCTGATCGTCGGCGGCGACGACACGCCGGTCATTCAGATGAATCAGGAAGCCTACGACCGAATGACGGCGCTGAGGAAGATGATCATCATCCCCGGCGCAAGCCATCTTTTCGATGAACCGGGGACGCTCGAAGAGGTCGCGCGTCTCGCGACGGAGTGGTTTGAGAAATATCTGCGATGAGTGCCCGTCAGATTCCGCCCGAGTCATGGAAATCGTTCCTCGATTCCTTCACGCGACAGCATCAGGGCTGGCTGGTGCGAATCAATGACGACGACCCCGCGCCCCTCGAAACGGCGCGCGTGAACGGTCACGACGTCGAGATTCGCGCGGGCACTCTCTACAACATCGCAAACGCGACCGAAATTAGGGTCGTTGAGGTGGACGAAAGCGCGATCGATCACGTCGAGATCGCGGGCCCGAACGAGAAATTGACGATTCAGTTTCGGACGGCGATCAATCCCGCCCTCGTCGACGGGATGTAGGCGACACCTTCGGTTTACCGCTTTTTCTACACGCCGTGGAGCGTTTCTACAGAACGTGGAAAAAGCGGTAAACCGAAGGTGTCGCCTAAAACCGGTAACGCGCCTCCAGCGTCAACGTGCGACCGTCCGTATTCGGATCCGGTGCGGAGACTCGCGCCGCGGAAACGTTCGCGAACTCGGCACCCAATCGGATCGAACGCAGCTCGTAAAAGTAGGCGAACGTCCAGGCGCGGCCGCTCTCGGTGTTGATCTCGGCAAAACTGCGGTCGCGATCTTTCGTGCCGAAGACTTCGATGCGCGCAGAAAGCCGATTGCGTCCGAACTTCTGCGAAACGAGCGCGTAGGCAGCGTAGTAGTCGAGCTGCACGAAAGCGCGCGGCGCGAATCCCATGCCGGTCGTTCCCCATCCATACTCCGAAGCAAGCGTGGTCCCATGCTGGCCATCGATTTCGCCGCTCAGCAGATTCAATTTCGTCTGCCACGAGTACTCGCCGCGATACAACTCGCGATCGCCACGATTGTCGATGCGCGCCAACTGCAGCGTCGCGCGCTCGGGAAGGCTCACGCGCGCGCGTGCAGTGACGCCGGTCCGTCCGTCGAGATCGCGTCCAATCGATTGCGTGCCGCTGCGTTGATCGGGAAAAAACTGAAGCGGCGGAAGCGGCAAGACCTCGTCGTAAACCGCAAGATGATTGCCGATCGACCAGCCATGCCAGCCGAGGAGCGTGCCCATCGTGTCGTTGCCGCGAAAGGCGCCGCCGGCCATTGCAACTCGCCGCCGATGGGCCTGACTTCTTCTCCGATCCACGTGTTCAACGCCGAAAATGAAATCGTGTACGGCGAGCTCCACAGCCTGTCGGTGTTCTCGCGCGATGTCGGAAGAAAAAATTGTCCGGCGCGCAGACGAAAATCTCCTTTTCGCAGATCGACGTAGGCCTCGACCAGTCCTCCCTTTTTTCGTGCGAGGCCGTGCGCGTGAACTGTCAGCCACTCCGCCGGCGTCCAGTCGATGCCGAGGTGCGCTTCCTCCTGGTGGGTGGTCGAACCAACGTCGAATTTTCCGAATCCACCATCGAGCCAGCTCGGTTGGGACTCGACGTACATTCCGCGGGCCGTAACGAAGCCGGAAATCAAGACTGCAGCGAGCATCTTGTCGCGATTCTATAATCGGCCGCCGATGCGACCGTCGCGCCAGCAACTGCAAGACGCGCTCAAATCGCTGCGCGATCCCTCACTGCGTTACGCCGACGTTCGCTACACCGCCACGCACAATCAGCACGTCCGGGTTCGTAACGGCGAAGTCGACACGCTGATCTCGTCCGTCGACAGCGCCATCGGCGTACGCGTGCTGGTCGGAAACGGATGGGGCTTTGCGGCCAGCAGCGACGTCAATGAAGACTCCGTGATTCGCACCGCGAAGCGCGCGCTGGAAGTCGCAGCGGCGTCGAACCTCGCATCGCCCGGAGAAATCGTCCTGAGCGACGTCGAACCACATGTCGCGACGTGGCAATCGGATTTCGTAAAGGATCCGTGGGCAATTCCGCTCGAACGGAAGATCGATCACCTCCTGCAGGCAACCGAACCGATGCGCAGCGACCCGCGCATTCATCAGGCGTCGGGTGACATTTCGTCGTATCGCCAGGAAAAAATCTTCGCGTCGACCGTCGGCAGCTACATCGAGCAAACGACGACCGAGATGGGCGGCGGCATCGAGGCGCTGGCGATCGACGGCGATGAGTTTCAGCGCCGCACGTTTCCGAATCCCTTTGGCGGCGATTTCCAGGCTGCAGGATGGGAATTCATCGAGGCGCTTGACCTGGCCGCGAAGGGATTGCAGATTCGCGACGAAGCCCTCGCGCTGCTGGCGGCTCCGAAGGCGCCGCCCGGACGATTCGATCTTGTCGTCGGGACGTCGCAGCTCGCATTGCAGGTTCACGAATCGTGCGGGCATCCGACCGAGCTCGATCGTGCGATGGGACTCGAGATCTCACTCGCCGGCGGATCGTTTCTGCAGCCGTCGATGCTCGGCAACTTTCGCTACGGCTCCGATCTCGTCAACATTGTCGCGGACGCCACAGTCGCAAAATCGATCGGCTCCTTCGCATTCGACGACGACGGCGTCCCGGCGCAGCGATTCCCGCTGATCGACAGAGGCATCTTCGTCGATTACCTGAGCGGCCGCGACACGGCCCCGGCGATCGGACGGAAGTCGAACGGCACCGTGCGCGCGGAAAGCGCGGCCCGCATTCCCATCATTCGCATGACCAACATCAACCTCGAGCCGGGAACGACGCCGCTCGAGGAGATCATTGCCGATACCAAACGCGGGATCTTCGTCGACACGAACAAGTCGTGGTCGATCGACGATGTGCGCCTCAATTTTCAATTCGGCTGCGAAGTTGCCTGGGAAATCGACCACGGGCGTCTCGGCCGGCTTCTCCGCAATCCGGTTTACGGCGGCACGACGCCGGATTTCTGGCGGTCGTGCGATGCGGTCGGCGATCGCGCCAGCTGGCAGATCTGGGGCGTGCCGAACTGCGGCAAAGGCGATCCGATGCAGACGATGCGCGTGGCGCACGGCGCGCCGGTGGCGCGATTTCGAAATGTGGAGATGTTTTGAAGTTCGACGTCATCGATCGCGCACTGGAGGCTGCCGGCGGAGACGAGGCTGACGCCAACTTCATCTCCAGCGACGCGAACATCACGCGCTTCGCGAATTCGAGCATCATTCAGAACATGTCCGAGGTTAGCGCAGAGTTGACGCTGCGGGTGGTGATCGACAGCGCGATCGGCGTGGCATCGACGACTTCCTTCGAACATGAAGCCATCGCGGAGATGGCCGCGGTCGCGCGCGAGGCCGCGCGTCATTCGCTTCCACTGCGCGATTTCGCGGGCCTGTATCGCGGCAACGAAGCAGTTCCCGATTTGCCAATTTTCCACGGCGCCGACATCACGCCCGGCGAAAAGGCACGTGCGCTGCGCACGATGTTCGATCGCGGTCGCGAGGCGGGCGTTCACTTCGCGGGCTCGTACGGGACTGACACCTCGTCGGTCGCGTGCGGCAATT
>QHVX01000304.1:3001-3514 GCA_003222375.1 Acidobacteriota bacterium | reverse complement strand
GATCGGCGAAGCAACCGTCATCGCGATTCGTGGCGAAGAATCGGGATATGCAACTGACATCAGCCGCCGCGGCGTCGACGTCCATGTACTCGGAGAGGAAGCGACGCAAAAGGCGACGTTGCGCAGCGGCATCCACGAAAAAATCGAACAGGGAAATTACGACGCGATCGTCGAGCCCGCCGCAATCGCCGAGGTGCTGGAGTGGATGAACATGATTGCGTTTTCCGGCCAGTCGTACGAAGACGGCTCCTCCTTCTTCGTCGATCACCTCGGCAAGCGAGTCGTCGGAACGAATTTCACGTTGACCGACGACGCGATCGATCCCGAATTTCTTCCGTTTCCGTTCGATATGGAAGGCTTGCCGAAACGCCGTGTCACGCTGATCGAAAACGGCATTGCGCGCACGCCGGTCGTCGACAAAGCGTACGCTGACCGCCTCGGCGTTCCGGCGACGGCGAACGGCTGGGCGCTCGGCTCACCTGATCACGGGTCGGCGCTGCATCTGTCGGTCGC
>QHVX01000304.1:2321-2971 GCA_003222375.1 Acidobacteriota bacterium | reverse complement strand
GATTGCTCGAGCCGAAAACTGCGAAGATGACCGGCACCACACGCGACGGCACATTTCTCATCCGCGACGGCGAGGTCGTGGCGCGCCTGCCGAACTTGCGGTGGACGCAGTCGATGGTCGAGGCGTTCTCACGAATCGAAGGGCTCACGCGCGAGCGCCGGCGCACCGGCGCGTGGTCGAATCCGTTCGGAGGGACCATCGCTCCGACAATGAAGATCGGAGGCTGGCACTTTGGCTAAGGCTAGAAAGTTGCAGCACCCGGCACGCGTAACCCGGCACCATGAGTCAGTACATCGTTCGTAGATTCCTGCAGATGATTCCGATCACCTTCGGAATCCTCACGCTGGTCTTTTCGCTGATTCATCTGATCCCCGGCGATCCCGCGCGCCAGATCGCGGGACCGGACGCGCCAGAGCAGGACGTGCAATCGGTGCGCAAGGCGTTAGGCCTCGATCAGCCGCTCTGGTCGCAGTACATCCATTACCTTGGCCATGTCGTCCGCGGCGATCTCGGTCGGTCGTTTCAGACGAACGAGCCGGTGAGCAAACAGATCCGCGAGCGCTATCCGGCCACGATCCAGCTCGCCTTCGGATCGATGATCGTCGCGCTGCTGGTCGCGTTTCCGCTCGGCGTCGTCCCGGCGATTTATC
>QHVX01000304.1:550-2271 GCA_003222375.1 Acidobacteriota bacterium | reverse complement strand
GCGATCAATCATCAATGGTTTCCGGTTTCCGGCCGCGATGAAGGACTTCGCTCGCTCGTCTTGCCCTCGGTCACCATGGGCCTGGCGTTGGCGGCGATTCTCACGCGCATGATCCGCGTCAGCCTGGCCGATGAGTTGACGCAGCTCTATGTGACGACGGCGATCGCGAAAGGCGTCACGCGCGGAAGAGCGATTTTCCGTCACGCGTTGAAAAACGCGCTCATTCCTGTGATCACAGTTCTCGCGCTGCAATTCGGATCGCTGCTGACCGGTGCGATCATCACGGAGCAAATTTTCTCGTGGCCGGGCCTCGGGCGATTGCTCATTCAATCCATTTCGCAGCGCGACTATCCCCAGGTTCAGGCGTCGATCCTCGTCATCGCACTGACATATATTTTCGTAAACTTTATCAGTGATCTTTTATATGGCGTCGTCGATCCGAGGATCAAGCTGTCGTGAAAACGTTCAAGCGCCTGCTGCGCAATTTCGCGTTTACGAGCGGACTGATTCTGACGATCGCGCTGGTGCTGGTCGCGATCGCGGCGCCGCTGCTCGCGCCTTACGATCCCGACTTTCAGGACACATCGCGGCGCCTGGAAGCGCCGTCGAAGCAGCATCTCCTCGGCCTCGATGATCTCGGCCGCGATGTCCTATCGCGCATCATCTGGGGTGCGCGGGTTTCGTTGCGCGTCGGCTTTAGCGTGGTCTCGGGCTATTTCGGCGGCTGGCTCGACACGATCATCATGCGCCTGACGGATATTTTGCTCGCCTTCCCCGGCATCCTTCTGGCCATCGCGTTGGTGGCGGTCCTCGGTCCGAACCTCAACAACGTCGTGCTCGCGCTCGCGACGATCGGCTGGGTGAGCTACGCGCGGCTGGTGCGCGGACAGGTCCTCAAAGTGCGCGAGATGGAATACGTGACGGCGGCCAAAGCGCTGGGCGCGCGATCGCCACGCGTCATCATTCGTCACGTCCTGCCTAACGTGATCAATCCCGTGATCGTGATGGCGACGCTCGGCCTCGCCGGCGCGATCCTGTCCGAGGCTGCACTGTCATTCCTTGGACTCGGAGTGCAACCGCCGACGCCGTCGTGGGGCGCCATGCTGACCGCAGGCCGCCGCTACCTCGGCCTCGCGAATCACCTCGCGATTTTTCCCGGCGCCGCGATCATGGCCGCCGTGATGGGCCTCAACTTCCTCGGCGACGGCCTCATCGACGCTCTCGATCCGAAGTACCGGAAGCAGATGTGACGCTTGCGTCATCCTGAGCCGCGTAGACGGCGAAGGATCTCGTCTGCAGAGATCCTTCGCTGCGCTCAGGATGACGAATGAACACGATCACCGCGCGCGCCGGCCCATCGCGGAACGTGCGCCACGCGACGAAGTGATGCCGCTGCAACGCCGCGACGAGCTCGGGATGATCGAGATCGGATTCGTACAGTGAGGCCGCGTCGGCGCCGGCAAGCGCACGATCGAGATCGCCCGGCGGAGTTCCGACGTCGCGCGCCGAGAGTTTCTTGTTGAAATAGAGCCGGTCGCCGTACGCCCACAACTGCGACACGACCAGCACCTTGATCTGCGGAGTCGCGAGTATCGCGTGAGCCGCGTCTACGGCCGGCATCGACTTGTGCGCAAAAAAACGAATGCCGTGCAAGTTCCAGATGACCGAGATGACGAGCATGGAGATCGCGAGCGCGCGTCTCCGTTGATACAAAACGGCGA
>QHVX01000304.1:0-515 GCA_003222375.1 Acidobacteriota bacterium | reverse complement strand
AGAATGAATGACCATCGAGCGGTTTTTCGTGCGAAGTAGAGCAGCGGCAACAGCGTCGGTGCGCACCAGCGCACGATGTTGAGCAGATACCAGAGCGGCGACTGATACTTCACGCGGGAGGCGAAATCGGGTTCGACAAGCGTCAGGCGCGCAAACTTGATGACGCTCGAGAACGGCGAACCCCAGGTGATCCAGTCGTATATGCCGAGCGTGATTGCGATCGAGGCTAGAAAACCGCCGACAACACGGAGTGCCGCGTGCCGCGTGCCGAGTAGAAGCAATGGAATCAAAAATACGATCTCGCTGAAACGATCCGTGAACGCCAGGCCGGCGAGTGCGCCCGCCGCGAATGGAAATCGATCGACGATCAGTGCCGCCGCGACGATGCACGTCATCGCGACGTTGCGCGGATACACCGTGCTGCCGAACGCGAGTGGAATCCAGTGGAAGGCGAAGATCACCGCCGCGGCGATCGCGGCGCGTTCATCGGCGCTCCATTTCAACGCGAGTCGATA
>QHVX01000298.1 GCA_003222375.1 Acidobacteriota bacterium | reverse complement strand
GGAAGCGACGTGGTGCAGGAGTGGGGTGTCGTGCGCGCTTCGCTGCGGCAGCAGCTCGTGCTTCCGGGCGCAGGCCGGACGGCGGGCGCATTTGGCAGCAACTGGGCGACCGACATGACGCTGTACAACCCGTCGGATAGTCCGACGCAGACAGAAGTCAGATTTCTGCCGAATGGGGCGTCATTGCGCTCTTGCTTTCTGGGAGCGCCGCCGGCGCCGTTCTGTTCAGCCGTTGCACAGTTGACTCTAGCCCCACGCGAAATTCGACTCGTTCCTGACGTTCTCAGCTCGCTCTTTGGCTTGGACAACCAGACCGGCGCGCTCTACGTCACGCCAGCAATCGGCAGCGCCGTCAACGTCACCAGCCGCACTTACAACAAGGCCAGCAACGGAACTTACGGCTTCACGATGAATGGCATCGACGTCTTCACGGCCGCCGGTCCGCGATTTCCGCTGACCTTCTCCGGCGCATTCGAAGGCTCGAATTTCCGGACGAACGTGATGCTGACCGACGTCTCCGGACGTGGCACCGAAGTCGCCGCCACCGCCGCGAGCCCGAACGGCACGAGCGCGACGGAAGCGGTGACGCTCAGCGGCCCGGCGTCGGGTCAGACGCAAATCAACGGCGTTGCTCCGATGGTCGGCATCTCACCTGCCGATACGGGCGCGCTCATCATCAGGCCTAACAAAGGCGAGACGCTGGCATCGGTGTTCGTGGTCGACAATCGCACGAACGATCCGACATTCTTCCCGCCCGATATTCCGGCGTCGGTCATGCGCGTCATTCCGGCCATCGGCCATCTCGACGGCGCCAACGGATCGAAGTTCCGCAGCGATCTCTATCTCTTCAACAATTCCGCTCAGGCGAAGACGCTGACGCTGCAGGCGAAGCTGTGGGATGTGCCGGAGAATCCGAGCACGCTGCAGTTCACGTTGCTGCCCTTCGAGGCGCGCGTGATCCGCGATGTCCTGCTGACGGCCTTCGGCAAAACGGGAATCGCGCGATTGCGTTTCACAGCGCAGGGCTCGACGAACGACACCAGCGTTCGCGTGACTTCGCGCACGTACACGATCGATCCGAGCGGCGGAACGTATGGCTTCCTCATGCCGCCGCTCAACAGTTTCCAATCTGGCGGCCCTGGCGACACCCTCGAGATTCTCGGCGCCACCCTCGATCCGCGCTTCCGCACCAACCTCGGGCTCGTCGATCTGACAGGATTCCCGGGACCGAAACTGGCGCGCGCAAAGATCGAAATCATCAACGACGAAGGCAAATCGCTCGACAGCTTCGAGGTTGGCATTCCGTCGGCCGGCGGCATGCAGATCAACGATCTTTTCCATGGTCGCTCGCTGCCGGAGAGCACGAAGCCGGTGCTGATTCGCGTCACGACGATCGACGGCATGATCGGCGCGTACGCCGCATTCGTCGATAACGGCACGAACGACCCGGCGTATGTTGCGGCGAATTTGGCGTCTAGGGAGTAGCCGCCCGCCCACCCGCCCGGTTAGGACGTTGGGATGTTGGAATGTTGGAGATGAGGGCGGCTCGAAGCCGCCCTCAGCCTCGTCTTACGAATCCGATGTAGCCATCCAAGGTCCGACGCGATTCGTTGAGAATCTCGAACAGCTTTTTGCTCCGCAGGTAACCTACGCGTTCAGCGATGATCAACTGCGTCTCAAGCTCAAAGAGCGACCCTCTCGCTTGACTCAGAAATTGTCGTCGCTCGCCGGAGGTCAGACGTCCTTCGCCCTCGGCGATATTTGAGGGGATTGACACGGCACTCTTTCGCACCTGATGCGTCAAGCCGTACATCTCTCGGCTGGGAAAGTCATCGCTCACACGATAGATCTGTTCACAGAGAGTCATGGCGTGCTGCCACACAATCAGGTCTTTGTAATCCATGGTATTTGACAAAGCGTCGTGAGGAAGAAGGCGATCGCGCCTCGTGTGGGACCTGAATTCTAACATTCCAACATCCCAACGTCCCAACCGGGCGGGCGGGGGGTCAGTGCGATTTTTCGTTGCCGAGCCGCGTCTGGCTGAGCGTTTCCTGGAATTGCGGCGCGGGCACGGGGAAGCCGAAGTAGAAGCCCTGGACCTCGCGGCAGCCGTGTTCCTTCAGAAAGTCGAGCTGCGGCTTCGTCTCCGATCGCACGATCGCGGCATCTTCGAACCGGTCGGGCAGATCCTCGACAAAGTTGCGATCGATCTTGAGGCAATCGATCGGGAAGCGCTTGAGGTAGCTGAGCGATGAGTGGCCCATGCCGAAATCGTCGATCGCGATGCTGATGCCCGTGCGGCGCAGGCGCTCGAGCACTTTGAATGTCAGATCGACGTTCTCCATCGCAACGCTCTCGGTGATTTCGAGCTCCAGGCATTCCGGTTCGATGCGCGCCTGCTTGATCGCCGATTCGATGTTCTCGACCAGCGAGAGCTCGCGGAACTGACGCGCGGAGAGGTTGACCGCGACGCGGAAGTCGGGGAAGCCGAGGTCGCGGAATGCGCGCGCCTGCTGGAGGGCGGTGCGGAGGACCCAATCGCCGATCAGCACGATGAACCCGCGCTCTTCGGCGACTGACAGAAAACTTCCCGGCGACATGAGCCCGCGCTCCGGATGACGCCAGCGCAGCAGCGCTTCCATGCCGACGATGCGCATCGTGCGGATGTCGATCTGGGGCTGGTAGTAGACCTCGAATTCGTTGCGCTCCATCGCCTGATGCAGTCCGCTTTCGAGTGTCAGGCGCTCCTGCATCGAGCGGCTGAGCTCCTGCGTCGACATCTCGTAGCAGTTGCGGCCGACCGCTTTCGCGCGATACATCGCGTTGTCGGCGTTCTTGAGCAGCGTCTCGGCGTCCTCGCCATCGTCCGGGTAAACCGTGATGCCGACGCTGGCGGTGATGTAGAGGCGCTGACCGTCGATGTCGATCGGCTCTGCGATGAGCCGCAACACCCGCTGCGCCATCGACGCGGCATCTTCTTTCTTCTCGAGCTCCTGAAGAACGATCGTGAATTCATCGCCGCCGACGCGAGCCACCACGTCGCCTTCGCGGACGCTGCCCTTCAAGCGTGTTGCGATCTCGCGCAGCAGACTGTCACCGAGCGTGTGACCGAGGGAGTCGTTGACGACTTTGAAGTTATCGAGATCGAGGAAAAGCACCGCCACCGGGCGTCGCTTGCGCTGCGCCAGTGCCAGCGCCAGCGTGAGATGCTCCTGGAAGAGCCGCCGATTCGCGAGTCCGGTCAGCGAGTCGTGATACGACTGATACTCCATCTGCTGCTCGGCGCGCTTTCGGTCCGTCAGATCGAGAATCTTGCCGATCACCCCCGAGACGTTGCCCTTCGAATCGAACTGCGGGCGATAGGAGGCGGTGATCCATCCCTGGCGATCGGTGCCGGGGATCATGTACGACGTCTCGGAGAGCGAGACTGTTTCGCCGCTCAGTACGCGCGCGAGGATCTCGTCGATCGGCTGTTCGCCGAAGACCGGGAAGAAATCGCCGGCGCGTTTGCCGAGGACTTCTTCGGCGCGCAGGCCGGTGAGCTCCTCCATGAAGCGATTCCAAACCTGACACCGCATCTCCCTGTCGTAGACCACAATCCCCTCGGCGGCATTCGACATGATGTCGGTCGCGAGATCGGAATCATGGCGTACGCTCTCCGGGGTGGGGGCGGGCTCGGCCTCGCGCGGTTCGCGGGAAGGGCGGCGCTCCCGCATGGGGATCAGTTGCGGAGTTCGGCCCGTCAGAGCGAGCGTGATGGATACGAAAGCAGAGCCGACGACGATGCACACAGCCACCAAGGCGGCGGAGATGGCTATGGCGAGGACAACTAGAGCGGCGGAAATGACTACCTCTGCCGGCATCCGCAAAAATAGTGTCGTCGAGTCGCCTAAATGTTGCAAGAAAAAACTTTAGGGTAATTATCGATAGATTTCAGTCTCAAGATCATGAGCTATTGTGATTTCGCGCGCGGCCATCCCATCCACGGTCCGTATCACGACGAGGAATATGGTTTCCCGATCGTCGATGACAATCAGCTTTTCGAGCGGCTCGTCCTGGAAATCAATCAGGCCGGGCTGTCGTGGGAGACGATCCTCAGGAAACGCGACGCCTTTCGCGAGGCCTACGCAGGCTTCGATGTCGCACGGGTGGCGCGGTTCACGGCGCGCGATCGTCAGCGGCTGATGCGCAATGCCGGCATCATTCGCAATCGCAAAAAGATCGACGCCGCAATTGAAAACGCCCGCCGCATCGTGGCGCTCGGGTCATTCGCAGAATGGCTGGCGGCGCATCATCCGCTATCGAAAGACGCGTGGGTGCGTCTCTTTCGCAACACCTTCGTGTTCACCGGCGGCGAGATCACCGGCTCGTTTCTCATCAGCATCGGATATCTGCCCGGCGCACACGATAAGAGCTGCCCCGTCTATAAAAAAATCCCGAGAATCGTCTAACATTCGCGAATCGCTGACTCTGTTGATGCTGTCGTCACTCGTCCGCGCTGGGGCGCTACTGATCGACGCGATCTCTGGTGGGTCGATCCTCTTCTGACGCTGATCGCGCTGAGCGGATTCGTCATCTACGCCACCTTTCGCGCGCTGATGAATTCCAATTACGAAGCGGGCGAGCTTCTCTCCCCCTTTTACTCACCCAACCTCGGCCGATGGACTCCATTGCCGCAATGGTTGTCGCCCGCGATGTTGATCCTGTGGGCGCCGGGCGGATTTCGACTGACCTGTTACTACTATCGCAAGGCGTACTACCGATCCTTCACACTGCATCCGCCCGGCTGCGCGGTCGCCGAAGGAAAGCGCGGCGAGTACTCCGGCGAAACGACGTTCCCTCTGCTCCTGCAGAATCTGCATCGCTACCTGCTGTACTTTGCGGTCATCGTGCTCCTTTTTCTCTGGTACGACGTCTGGCGCGCTCTCTGGCCCCAAGGACATTTCGGGATCACGGTCGGCACGCTCGTGCTGGCGCTGAATTCGACGCTGCTGACCGGTTACACATTTTCCTGTCACTCGCTGCGACATGTCGTCGGTGGGAAGCTCGATTGCTTCTCGCTCAATGCCACGTGCCGTGTGCGCTATCGCGCATGGAGCCGGCTGTCGTGGCTGAACGAGAATCACATGATGTGGGCGTGGATCAGCCTCTTCGGGGTGATGTTCGCGGACTTCTACGTCTGGATGGTCGCCGCCGGCAGAATCACGAACTTCCGCATTATCTAAGCGATGGAAAAGTACGAGCGGCATCAGTTCGACGTCATCGTCATCGGCGCCGGAGGCGCGGGGCTGCGGGCCGCGATCGAGGCGTCGTCGCTCGGCGGGAAAACCGCGCTGGTGTGCAAGAGCCTTCTCGGCAAGGCGCACACTGTGATGGCCGAGGGCGGCATCGCAGCCGCGCTGGCACACGTCGATCCGCAGGACAACTGGCAGACGCATTTCCGCGACACGATGAAAGGCGGCCAGTTCCTGAACAACTGGCGCATGGCGCAGCTTCATGCGCAGGAAGCGCCCGATCGCGTTCGCGAGCTCGAACGCTGGGGCGCGGTTTTCGATCGCACGACCGACGGCCGAATTCTTCCGGCCTCGAGATGATACGCACGCTGCAGGAGCGCGGCGTCCACCAGGGCATCGACGTCTTCATGGAGTGCACCGTCGTCGGTCTGCTCAAAGATGGCGATCGCGTCGGGGGGGCAATCGCATATTGGCGCGAGACTGGACGCTTCGTGATCTTTCGCGCAAAGGCGGTCGTGCTGGCAACGGGCGGCTACGGCAAAGCGTGGAAAGTGACTTCGAATTCATGGGAGTACACCGGCGACGGACACGCGCTGGCATACGAAGCCGGTGCGGAACTGATCGACATGGAGTTCTTTCAGTTTCACCCGACCGGCATGATCTGGCCGCCCGGCGTCATGGGAATTCTGATTACCGAAGCCGTCCGCGGCGAAGGAGGAGTGCTCACCAACTCCAAGGGCGAGCGCTTCATGTGGAAGTACCTGCCGGACAACAAGCGCAAAGAATTTGCGGAGACTCCGGAGGAATCGCAGAAATGGGTAGACATGGTCGTCGCCGGCAAGCAAACGGATGCCCGCCGCCCGCCGGAGCTCTCGACGCGCGACAACGTCGCCCGCGCGATTTATACCGAAGTCAAAGAAGGCCGCGGCACGCCTCACGGCGGCGTGTGGCTGGACATCAGCTTCCAGGATTCCGACCGCGTCAAGAAAAAGCTGCCGAGCATGTATCACCAGTTCAAGGACCTTGCGGACGTCGACATCACCAAACAGCCGATGGAAGTCGGCCCCACCGCGCACTACGCGATGGGAGGAATCCGGGCCGATCCGGACAGTGGCGCATCCACAGTGCCGGGCCTTTTCGCCGCCGGCGAATGCACTGGCGGCATGCACGGTGCTAACCGCCTCGGCGGAAACTCGCTGTCGGATCTAGTGGTATTCGGCCGTCGCGCCGGCATGGGTGCCGCGGACTTTGCAAAGCAGAACGCGCAGTGGCCGTCCGTAAACGAGGATGAGATCCAGAATCATGTTCATCGAGCGATCGCTCCTTTCGAGCGAAGCGGAGAAGATCCGTACGCCGTCCATTCCGCTCTTCAGGATGTGATGGGAAAATACGTGGGCATTTTCCGAAACGAACGCGATCTCGAGGAAGGGCTCAGGCAATTGCTCTCCGTCAGGCAGCGGATCGAGAATACGCATGTCGAGGGATCGGTCCTGTTCAATCCAGGATGGCATCTGGCGCGCGATCTCGAGAATCTCGCGGTCTGTGCCGAGGCAACCTGCCGCGCGGCACTGCTGCGCAAAGAAAGCCGCGGCGCGCACAGCCGCACCGACTTCCCGAAAGAAGATGCCAAGCTCGCAAAAGTCAACATGTCCGTGAAGAAGAGCCAGGAGGGAATGGCCGTGTCTGCGACGCCATGCCCGCAGATGCCGGACGAACTGAGGAAACTTTTCGAATGACAGGCGACTGCACTTTCAAAGTCTTTCGGGGCGATCGATCGGGCGGCGAGCTGCGTGAGTACAAAGTGCCCGTCGAGACCGGGATGGTCGTTCTCGACGCGATCCACTGGATCCAGTCGCACGCGGCGCCCGATCTCGCATGCCGGTGGAATTGCAAAGCCGCGCGATGTGGCTCATGCAGCGCCGAGGTCAACGGCCGGCCGAAACTGATGTGCAAGACGCGCCTCGATGATTTCCCGCAAGGTGAGCCGATCACCGTGCGGCCGATGAAAGCGTTTCCGGTGCTGAAGGACCTCGTGACCGATGTCAGCAGCAATTACGCGATGGCCAAGAAGATCCCGGCCTTTACTCCCCAACCCGACGCGGCCTGGAAGTGGTATCAGAACGACATCGATCGCGTGCAGGAGTTTCGAAAGTGCATTCAGTGCTTCCTCTGTCAGGATGTTTGTCACGTCCTGCGGGAGCACAACAAACACGCAGTGTTCGCCGGGCCGGCGTTCTTCGTATCGGCGGCCGCGCTGGAGATGCATCCGATCGACGGCCTCGATCGCACTCCCCTTCTCAAAGAGGCCCTCGGCATCGGCTACTGCAACATCACGAAATGCTGCACCGAGGTTTGCCCGGAAGACATTCACATCACCGACAACGCCATCATTCCGCTCAAGGAACGCGTCGTCGATCGGTATTACGATCCGCTGTTGCGGCTGTGGCGAAAGATCCGCCGGCTGAGAGCCGGCGCTACGTAGAGCCGCCTCTTAGGCGGCTGCGGGAGGTAGTCTCATGTTCGAGCTCAAGCCGTTATCGAGAGAGGCGATTCCGAAAGCGCTGGAAAAAGCGGATCGCTATCGATTGCTCAACGAGCCGGCCGAGGCCGAGAGCATCTGCATGGACGTTTTGGCCGCCGAGCCGGACAATCAGCGCGCTCTGGTGACGCTCATCCTCGCACTGACCGATCAGTTCGGGCAGCAGCGGTTCAGCGTCGGGGACAATCGGTGCGAGGAATTCGTCGCGCGCATACGCGATGAGTATGAACGCGCGTACTACGCCGGCGTCGTGTGCGAGCGGCGCGCGAAGGCCGCCTACAGCCGCCAACGCGGCGGTGCGATGGCGTACGAGTGGTTTCGCGAGGCCATGGGCTGGTACGAGAAGGCCGAGAGGCTGCGTCCTGCCGGGAACGACGAGGCACTCCTGCGATGGAACACCTGCGCGCGAATTTTTCAGCACAACCGCGATCTGCAGCCGACCGAGGAACCGAGCGTGGAGCCCTACCTGGAGTGAGCGAGACCCATCGCGTCAGCGTACAAACCATGAAAATGATGCACGCCGTTTTCGCGCACGGGCGAATAGCGGCCGGCGTCGTAGGTCGATGATCGCAGGCCGCGCTGCACCGCTTCGCAGATCGCGATGTCTTCGAGCTGGATCTCGTCGCTGAACGCGATCGTCTCTTCGATCTGCTTTTTCGAGGAGTCGGGATCGCGGAAGTACCACTCGAAAATCGTCAGCGTTCGATCGTGAGAGGCCGGAACGATGAGGTTCGTCGAGAAGTTGTCGGGATAGACATTCAGCATCAGGTTGGGAAAGATCCAGAAGTACTCCGCCTGGCCGTCGCCGCGAATGCGCTCGGGTCGCTTGAGCGGCGCATGCTGGATCGAGTAATTGACTCGCGTTTCGGTGCGGTATTTCGGATAGTCGATTTCGCGGAACAGAGACGGATGCACGATCGGGATGTGGTAG
>QHVX01000316.1 GCA_003222375.1 Acidobacteriota bacterium | reverse complement strand
CGCTTCGCCAATCCGGAAGTCGTCTTCGAGGGCTGGTATCCGATCGGCACCGCGCACGGGTTTCGTCGCGGAAAGGCGCGGCGGGTTCCGATCGGAAAGCGCGACATCGTCGTCTACCGCGATTTCGACGGCGAGCTTCACGCGGTCGAGCGCGCGTGCGGACATCTGGGCGCCGATCTCTCGCTGGGAAAAGTCGTCGGCAGCGGTCTTCAGTGCGCATTCCATCGATGGTGTTGGAACGCTGACGGCT
Organism: Acidobacteriota bacterium; assembly: GCA_003222375.1. GTDB lineage: Bacteria > Acidobacteriota > Thermoanaerobaculia > Gp7-AA8 > Gp7-AA8 > Gp7-AA10. The sequence continues at coordinate 2,160 of QHVX01000316.1, read as the reverse complement.
CATGCGCGAACGGTGCGCGCATCGCAACCTACGCGTTGCGCGAACGGTGGGGCGTCGCGTGGGTGTGGGCGGGCGATTCGCCGGCCTACGACCTGCCGAATCCGGAGTCCGAGAATGGCGCGCACGTGCTGCGTCTTCCGATGCAGCGCATCGCCTGCCACCCTCACGTGGTCCTCGGCAACGGCCTCGACATCTCGCATGTCGTGGGCGTGCATCGATTCCACTTCGATGGCGAGCCGAGAGTCGAAACGGAACCGCATCGCGTTTCGGTTCAAGTTCGCGCACATTTTCATCCAACATTAATGCGATATATTCTTGGGCTCGCTCACAAATCTGCGAACTGGACGTTCACGAACATCGGCCCGAGCCTCGCGTGGGTGAAAGTCGATTCGCCGACGCCATTCGAGCTCGTGTGGGCAGCGCGTCCGCTGCCCGACGGCAGTTGCGCGACGCAGACGCTCTTCTTCCTGCCGCGCTGGCGCGCGTTGACGCGCGCCGTTCCGATGATGATCGCCACCACCTGGGCCGATCGCCGCGTGCTCTCGGGCCTCGAGTTTCGTCCGAACTTCGTCGCGTCCGATGCGATCTTCGCACGCTACGCAAAACTCGTGGAGGGGTTGCCGGAATGGAGTTCGTCATGCTGAGCGGAGCGAAGCATCCCGCTCACGAGATCCTTCGCGTCGCTCAGGATGACTCCTTCGCCGAACCTGGCTGCGTGAGGCAAGGGTGGTATCGGATTGCGCGCAGCCGCGCGCTGCGAGGTTCGAAAGTCCGGGCCGTTGCGATCGGGCCGCATCGCGTCGTCGCATATCGAGACTTCAATGGCCAGGCGCACGTCACTGACGATCGCTGCGCGCACCTCGGCGCGGATCTCTCGCGCGGCGCAGTCACCAATGACGGTTTGCGCTGCGCGTTTCACGGTTGGTGTTTCGGCGCCGACGGCGCCTGCACGGCGGCACCTGGCGTGAGCGCAATTCCAAAACGCCGCCTGCTGCATCACGCCGTGGAGGAGCGCTGGGGTTTCGTATTCGCGTGGCTGGGCAGCGCGTTGCCCGCGTTTCCGCTGCCGGGCGTCCCGGCCGAGGCAACAGTTCAGATGACTCTTCCTCCGCAGCGGGTGCGCGCGCACCCCGACACTGTCCTCTCCAACGGTTTCGACCTCGCGCATCTGTGGCCATCCCACGGCATCGAAGCAACGACGATCGACGTGGAGGAGAAACCGCCGTGGGAAATTTCGCATCACTTCGAGGGACGGCTTTCGAATCGATTGCGCCTCTCGATCGGCGGGATTCGTCGGGCCCCGTTCGAAGTGACGTTCACGCAATACGGCGGCGGACTTGTGTTTGGTTACGTCACGCGGCCGGTGGAGCAGACGATCGTTTTCACGTGCACTCCCGACGCTGAGGGTCACTCGAGAATTCACACGATGATCTTTTTGCCGCGCCGGCGCGACCTCGTGCGCGCGCTCTGCCTCGTGTGGTCGACCGCCCTCGATGACATCCCGCTGATGGAGACCATCGCCTGGACGCGCGGCTTTTCTGACGCCGACGCGGTCCTCGAGCGTTACGTGCGATTTGTCGCAGAAATGCCGCAATGGAGGAATGGATGACGGAGCAAGGGACGACGATATGGGAAAAACTCGGAGCGAGCGCCGGGATCTGGGCCGTTGTCTGGCTCGGACTGCACTGGATCATCTTGCGCAGCGCACACGCCGATCCGACCGGCGCCGACGGCGATTTCGTGCGCGCCATGCTCAGTGAGCGTATGGCGTGGGAATGGGCCACGCTGCTGCGCATCGTCGGCGGCCTGACGATCATCTGGTTCATGGGAAGTTTGTCCGGCCGCCTTCGCCTGGCGGAAGGAGAACCGGGACGTCTCGCTTCGATCGCGAACAGCGTCGGCGTCGTGTGGGGAGCGATCTGGCTGCTCAGCGCTTTCTTCAACTCGGCGTCGATTCTCACCGCCACCATCTACAACAATCCCGGCGGCGCCCGACTCCTCGGCGCTCTCGGACGCGAGTCGGCGCTCGTGCTCACGCCCTCGATCGCCTATGTCATGACGATGGCCGTGGCGTTCGTCGCGCTTCGCTTCAACGGTTTCCCGAAGTGGTACGGCTACCTCACCGGCGCACTGAACCTGGTGGTCCTCGTTCTCGCGCTG
>QHVX01000080.1 GCA_003222375.1 Acidobacteriota bacterium | reverse complement strand
ATAAGAGCCGTACACCGCGGCCGCTATGTGCGCATTGGCAGTGGTATGAATCGTAGAACTCTCATTCATGAGCTCGATGCCGCCCGCGCGTTTGTGACCGCCGCCAAGAGCGACAGCGTATTGGGATCGATATTCAATGTTACCGACGGCCGGTTTCATACTTTAGACGAGATCGTGCGTGCAATCGCAACAGCCCTTGGCCGAAAGCGACTTCCATTCCGCGTTCCCGTGTTCGCCGCGCGAGCTGCTGCTGCACTGCTGGATGTTGTCCGGCCGTCGGCGCACGCCGGCGCTTTGTTAGAGAAATATCTCGATGATCTGGCAGTCGACGGCAGCCTCTTTCAACGCCACACCGGCTTTGTGCCGATGATGGATCTTCACGCCGGCTGGGAAGCTACGATTCGTGGTATGCGGGATGATGGGAATCTGTGACGCGTCGCTCCCGAATGGTCACGACGATCACGAGTGTCGCTGCCGTGATCGGCAGAACGATCAGCGGCAAAGTCGCGAATCGCGTGTCGTGAATCGCTATTGCGCCGGCGGCTGAGCCTATGGCGGCGATCGCGACGTAAATCAGTGCAACCGAAGCGTGCGAAGCGCCTGTCTGGACGAGTCGCTGATAGAGGTGCGACCGGTGGGCTCGGATCACGTTCTCACCTTTAGCCAGGCGACGGAAGAACGTAAATGTCGAGTCGAACAGGAACGGCCAGAGCGCGCAGATCATCATGAGCAGTAATTCGGACTGCGATCCCTTGCTCAGCAGCGGAACCACAGCCAGCGAATAGCCGAGGAAAGCGCTTCCGACGTCACCCATGAACGTGGCCGCAGGCGACCAGTTGTGAATCAGAAAACCGATGCTCGCGCCGGCGACCAGCGCTCCGATGACCTCCACCGAAAGCTCGCCTCGCAAAAATCCGACGAGGCCCGCAGCGACGCCGGCAACCGCAGCCTGACCGCCGGCAATCCCGTCGATTCCGTCCATGAAGTTGAAAGCATTCGTGAGGCCGACGATCCACATGAAAGTCAGGACGTAGGACACCGCCGGTGTGCCGATGCCGGGCAACGGTCCGGCGGCGGAGATGATGATGATCGCGCCGGCCGATTGCGCAAGGAATCGCGTCACTGTCGGCAGCGATCGGAGATCGTCCACCCAACTCACCGCAGCAATGAGCAGCGATCCGGCGAGCCACGCGAACAGGATCGCGTGTGACGGATTGCCGGACACGACCACGATTCCCGCACTCACCGTTATCACAATCGCGATGCCGCCGCCGCGAGGCACCGGAACGCGATGCGAGCTTCTCTCGTTCGGCACGTCGAGAATCTGATGCCGGTGCGCCCATCTTTTGAAGATGGCGACGCCAGACCATGAGACAACAGCAGCGATTGCCGCGATCACCAGTGCGCTGATCAAGCGTGTGAAATTATGCGCTCGGCACCGCGGCGCGTGCCGGCGCGAGCGTTGGATTGACGATCGCGGGCTCGGCGACGTCGGCGGTCTTGCCGGGAGCGTATTCGGGGATGAGTGTGCTCAATGCGTGGCGAGCGGTACCCGGTTCGTCACAGGCGCGTTCCAGTTGCTGGAGCCACCGATGAACCTCGACGCTCTTGGGCTGAGGCGGTTCGGTGATCACGATTTGAGGATGAACAGTCGGCCGGACTGATTCTCCGGTCATGCGAATCTCTTCGAACAGCTTTTCTCCGAGACGCAGGCCCGTGAACGTGATCGTGATTTCATCGTCGGTGTGATTGGAGAGACGGATGAGGTCACGCGCGAGATCGACGATTTTTATCGGCTCGCCCATGTCGAGCATGAAGATCTCGCCATCGGCTCCCAGCGTTGCCGCCTGGAGAACAAGAGAAATCGCCTCCGATGTACGAATGAAGTAGCGGGTGACGTCAGGGTGGGTCACCGTGACAGGTCCGCCGTTGGTGATCTGCTCCATGAAGAGCGGAATCACACTTCCCGATGATCCGATCACATTTCCGAAGCGGACAATCGTGACCTTCATCTCGCAATGGCGAGCCACGTCGAGAAGGAGAATCTCCGCCGCCCGCTTCGATGCGCCCATGACGCTGGTCGGGTTGATGGCTTTGTCCGTTGAGATGAAGACAAACCGATCGACGTTGCGTTTGGAGCAAATCTCGGCCAGCGACCGCGCCGCCACCGTGTTGTTCCGAATGTACTCCTCGGCGTTCTCTTCACCGAGCGGGACGTGCTTGTGCGCCGCCGCGTGAAGAACGATCTGCGGTTTCTCACGCTCGATGAGCGCCTGCAGCCGGTCGGTGTCGCATAAGTCCAGCAGGTTCGACGTGATTTTCGCCGCCGATTTCGGATTCTCGTTGCCGAGACGCTTCCGCACTTCGTAGAGCGCGTATTCCGATCGCTCGACGAGAGCGAGACTCTCGGGCTCGAACTCCAGGATCTGCGAGCAGAGCTCTGATCCGATCGTTCCGCCGGCGCCAGTCACTACGACCCGTTTCCCTTTGAACAACTGGCGCACCGGATCGCCGGGAAGCTCGATTTTTGGGCGGCGCATGAGGTCTTCGATGTTGACGGGACGCAACTGCGAAACGTGAACGCGTCCGCTGACCAGGTGATCGATGCCCGGGATCGTCTTGAAGGGCAGATCGGCCTGCGCGAGATGCCGAACGATGTCGCGCAGCCGTTTTCCGGATGCGCTCGGAATGGCGAGGAGGACCTCATCGGCATCCGCCGCATTCGAGATCGGCCCGACAGCGGAGATCGGACCGGTGACTTTGATTCCCCGAATGTGGGCGCCCCACTTCGCGCGGTGGTCATCGACGAATCCGACGACTTTCATCCCTAACTGCGGACGATGCTCGATTTCGCGCGCCAGCGTTTCACCGGCATCACCGGCGCCGATGATCAGGACGCGTTTTTGAGCTTCGGGCATGATTTCCTGCGGCCGGAATCGATCGCGGCCGAGGCGAATGAGGACGCGGGCGCCGAAAAGGGAGAGCAGCGAAAACGCCCAGTCGATCAGCAACACGCCGCGTGGCGAATGCACGAATCTCTCATGGATTCCCAATCGCTCGCCGACGTACCACAGAGCGATCAGAACCGAAGTCGCAGTCGTCAGTCCGAAGACGAGCCGGACGACATCGGCGATCCCGACGTATCGCCACCAGCCGCGATAAAAACCGAAGATGGCGCCTGCCAGGAGCTGGATGCCAACGACGACGGGCAGGCTCGCTTTGAACGTCGCGAGATAGTCCGGCCGCACGGAGAAGTCGAATCGCAGCAGGTACGAGAACGCATAGGCCGCCGCGAAGACGACCGCATGAAAGACAAAGAGGGCCAGAACGCGGGCGCCGGCGAGCCGGCGCACCAAGAGTTCAAATACGGAGTTATCTTCCTTCATGACCAGGGAGGCGACTCATTATATGTAGCGTTATTCAAAAGGACAATAATTTCTTTGCAAAATGATCGTCGCGGTTTTGCATCGAGCGAAAAAAATCTGCACAACTTGACGGCGCGATGAGTTCACCACGATCATGTCGACTCATTTTCACATCGACATGACCCTCTCCCTCCAGCGCTCGATCGCTTTTGCCTTCCTCTCGATCAGTGTTCTTGCGGTCTCAGCAGTGGGCCAGGTCCCTCCGATGTCGATCGAGCACGACGTCACAGTCGATTCCGAGCTCAGCGATCGCTTCACGTGGAGGGACAGCAGCAATCAACCGCGAGTTGCGGTCCTGGCGCACAACGACATCGCTCCATTCAACAATTCACGCGGCGGCGCTCTTCGGCAGTTCAAGTATCAAACTCCAGTGGGAACCCGAACTGCCAACGTCACGAACTATGGCAATGGCGGTTACGCGGGCTTTGGATACGTGGTCTCGCATTCGAGCTACCCCGGAGCACCGGGCGCCTGCATCGGCATGGACGACTCTCCGCTCGGATATCAATTCGCGGGCACCTGGGTCCGAGTATTCGAAGGCCGGCATCACGCGATCTTTCGATTTACGCAGAACTATCAGCGATATTGTCCTCCCGATCAGGTTCGGACCATTCCCGTCACGATGGATTGGATTCTCTCTACCGGGCGCGACAATCCGGTTTACGCGATCACCTGGAATGTCGATCAGGCCGGACCGAACGCGCCGGAGGGGACATTCAACGACGACTCACGCGCACCCTACGGCGAGTTGAATATCGATGGAGACGGCGGCACCGCCCTCGATGGCGTTGCGTGGGGCGATCGCTACAAATTCACGACAACAACCTCGCCGGTCCTGCTGAACAGCGACTGGACTTACAACGTCGTGAACACAATTCCCTACGTGAAAGAGTGGATCAACGGGCCTCTCGAAATGGTAACGAATAAAAAGGACGCCACCATGGGCCTCGTCCAGACGCAGACGATGAGTCAGCAGGATGCGGGGGGCGGACGCAATCCGGACTATCACGACATTCACGTGCTCTGGAACACGACTTCGGCGACCGGCAATGGATACGCAGATTGTGCGTACAAGATGCCGTGTCAGAACGAGTGGGCCTATCAGGCCGATGCAGACTCGCTCGATATGGGTAACAACAACGCGCGCCTGACATGGGGAACGCAGTTCGGTTTTATTGGACCTCACACTTATAACGCGAACGACGGGACCGGCGCGATGCCGCCTGGATATCCGAAGAAGAGCTATTCGGTTTACGTCGTTCTCGGAACGCACACCAGTCTTCCGGTCGAGGCGCAGGTCACTCACGTCGAGACAATTCAGTCGCTGACGCTGTCCACGATGACGGGCAGCGTCGTGACGACCGGTCCGGCCGGCGTGACGCGCCCCGACAATGTGACCTACGCGCCACCCGGCTACAACCACGTCTACGGCGCGCTGGCCTTCAACGCCAGCTCGAATCAGCTCGACGCGAACATTGCTGTCGGCGCCGGCACGTTGACGAAGCCGTTGATCATCGTCGGCAACTACACGGCCGGCTATCCTCAGATTTCGGTAGGCGGCGTTTCTCTCACGGCTGATGTCGACTATTTCGCGTCTCTTCGCCCGGCCGCCAACGAGCTGTGGTTCACGCTCAACGGCAATCTGACGGGCGGGATCAATCGCCTCGTGATTACGCAACCGGGAAGTCCGGCTGCGCCAACCGGTCTCTCAACGTCGACGATCAACAGCGGACGGATCGACCTCAATTGGAACGCAGTCGGAGGCGCGACATATCAGGTCGACCGTAAGAGTCCCGGCGGCGATTACGTCCAGATCGCGGCGCCGGGAACCAATTCGCTTTCCGACACTGCCGGCCTCAATCCGAACAGCGCGTACATCTATCGTGTGCGAGCTGTCACGATGACCGGCACCTCGTTGAACAGCTCGCCGCGCCTCGGCACCACCGTTCTGTTTACCAATAATCCGATCGTGGCCGGCCTGGTTGTCAGAGCCTACGATCTGGCCGAGACCAGAACCGCAGTCAACGCCGTGCGCGTGCTGGCAGGACTCGGAAGCCTTGGTTTCACTGATGTTCCGGCCGTGGGCCTGAGCATCAAGGGGATCCACGTGACGGAGCTGCGGGACGCGCTCGATGCCGCCAGGATGCCGCTCGGGCTTTCGACCGGCGGTTACACGGACGGTCCTCCGCTGAATGGATTCGTGGTTAACGCCCTTCATTTTCAGGAATTGCGCGATCGCGTGAAATAGTTCCTGAAAGGGCATGGCCTTCCGCGATATTCAGTCGTTGCCGCGACAAGAGCTTCTCGACTTCGTCAACGAGAACGTGGGCAATCTGCTTGAAGATGAGGCCCTGGCCGTACTCGACAATCCGTATGCGACGCCGGCGATCTGTCAGAGGATCGCGCAGACGCAGCGGCTGACCGCGTTTTACTCCGTGCGGCTTCGCCTGGTCGCGCATAAGCTGACGCCGCAGGCGCATGCCGTCAAGTTCATTCATTATCTTTATTGGGCGGACCTGGTTCGACTCGGTGTGGATGTGAAGATTCATGCGCCGGTGAGGCGAGCCATCGACACGATCCTCGTCAACCGCGTCGGCGAGCTGACGCTGGGCGAGCGCATCACGTCTGCGAAACGATGCAGTCAGGCACTGATCAAAGCATTTCTCTTCGATCCTGATCCCAAGGTCTTTGAGGCCTTGCTCGTCAACCAGAGGCTCCGCGAGGACGATCTCGTCTTCGTAGCGGGCAGCCACCGGGCGACAACCGAACAATTGCAACTCCTGGCTGCGGACCGGAAATGGTCGTTCCGCTACCCGATCCGCAAAGCCCTCGTGATGAACCCCAAAACGCCGAGGGCGACGGCGGCCTCGCTACTGCGCTCCCTCACCGCCCGAGACCTCCGGATGATTCACGACCACCCGGGGACCTCGGTGTACCTCCGGCGCTGCATTGAGCGCCTCCGACCTGCAGATTACAATTTGGCTCTCGATGCCTGAGCAGACGCAGCAACCGTACTCGGAGCTCGCGTCGTTCGGCGAGGAGCTCCGCCGCGAGCGGGAGATCCGCGGCATCTCGCTCAAGGAAATCGCTGATGCCACCAAGATCAGCAAGCGATTTCTGGAGGCGATCGAACGCAACGATCACCGCACGCTGCCGGCGCCGGTCTTCACGCGCGGCTTCATCCGCGAATATGCCCGCTACCTCGGCCTCAACTCCGACGAGATCGTGAATCGCTACAACTTCGCGGCCGCCGGTGACGATCGGATCGAGAAGTCGCCGCATCTCGAACGCCTTACGCACCGCGATCTGCCGCCGAAGAAAGGTATCCCTCCGCCGTACGCGCGCATCGATCGCAACGTGTACATCCTTTTGCTGATCATCGCGATTCTCGCCGCCGCGACTTTTGTCGCGATGCGCCACAAGAAGGCGACCGCCGAAGCGGCAAAAATCGAGTCGGCGATTACGCCGCCGCGGCCACGGCCGGTTGTGAAACCGCCGGCTGAAGCCGGCGCTCCACAAACACAGCCGCCGATGCGCTTGAGCATCGAGGTCAGCGACGATTCGTTTGTCATCCTCGATGCCGACGGCAAAGAAGTCATCAACACGACGCTGCGCCGAGGAGCGCATCGGACGGTGGAGGCACGCGATTCGTTTCACTTTCGAACTGTCGGAAATGCCGCCGGGATCAAGCTGGCACTGAACGATGTTCCCCTCGCTCCGCTGGGCCGCGATGGCGAAGTGATTCACGATCGCGTATTCGGCCGCGGAGACCTGCGAGCCAATCCATGAGCAGCACCACCCCCAACACCGAGCTGTCATCGGGCGCCGTCATCTCCCGCATCCAGGAGGGCGCGTATCCGCGGGAGGTCGTTCTCAATATCGCGCGCGGCTTTCTTCCCCTGCCACAGGAAGAGCTCATCACTGTCCTGGCGTTTCTGGCGGTCTCGGAAGATGCAGAGGTTTCACAGCTCGCTCACGAGGCGCTGAAGGAAGTTCCGCTTCGAAGCCTCCTGGCGTTCGCGTCGAACGAATCGTCATCGGCCGACCATCTTTCGCTGCTGGTGCGCGCAACCGAAGATGCCGCGGTGCTCGAAGCGCTGATCCGCAATCGAACCGTTCCTGATGCCGCGATCGTGGATCTCGCCGCACGCGCCGATCCGACCGTGCAGGAAATTATCGTCATCAACCAGCTGCGCATTCTGCGCGCTCCGGAGATCCTCGACGCGCTGCTCGCGAATCCGCATCTCTCGGTAGAGGCGCGGCGTCGGGCTCTCGAGAACCGCGAAGAGTTCTTCGACAAGAAAGCGCGACTCGAGAAACTCGCCGAAGAAGAAGTCGCCGAGTTTCTGCCCGATGATGAAATTGCGGACTTGCTGACCAAAGCCGAAGCGGAACCGTCGGCCGCGGCGCCTCCTCCCCAACTGAGCGAAACGGAGCACCAGGACCCGGCGAAGCAATCGGTGTTTACGCAGATCTTGAACATGAGTGTCGGACAGAAGGTGCAAATGGCTTTCAAGGGCGGAAAGACGTGGCGGACGATCCTGGTCCGCGACCGGAACAAGCTCGTTTGCAGCGCCGTCATGCGCAATCCGCGCATGAGCGAAAGCGAAGCCGAGCAAATCGCGGGCATGCGCAACGTCGACGACGAAGTGCTCCGCCTCATTTCCACACGGCGCGATTGGATGTCGAAATACAACGTCCTTATTGCACTCGCTCGCAATCCGAAGGTTCCGATCGGAGTTGTCGTCCCCTTGATCAATCGTTTAACCTTACGAGATTTGAAAGGCTTGAAGGAAGACAAGGGGGTCAGCGAGGTCGTCCGCTCCATGTCTCGCAAGCTCTACCAGCAGCGGAGCAAAAAATCCTGAAATGAAGATCAACTATTACGAGATCCTGGGCGTCGAACGCTCCGCCTCAGAACAGGAGATTCGAAACCGTTTCCGCCAGCTCGCTCGGGAAAACCATCCCGACCGGGTGAAGGGCACCGATAAAAGCGAAGCCGAGCGAAAGTTCCAGACGCTGACCGAAGCGGTCAACGTGCTCACCAATCCTGCGCGGCGGAAGCAGCACGATGCCGAATTGAGCGTCGGGATCAGCAGAGGAACGGCCGACCTCACGCAGGTCGCCAAGGTTTATCTGTCGAAAGGCGTCAAGGCTTTCAAAGAAGGCGACATTCGCGCCGCCTACGAAAACTTCGACATGGCCGTCAAACACAATCCGAATGACGCCAAAGCATTCCACTACCTCGCGCTGGCCGCCAATCGCATTCCCGCCTATGCGCGTCAGGCCGTGCAGGCGATCGAGACGGCCGTGCAGCGCGAACCGGTCAATGCGACGTATCTGAAGGATGCCGGACTCATTTGCAAACGCGCCGGGCTGGTCGCAAAAGCCGAGCGCTATCTCAACGAAGCGCTGAAGTGGGATCCCACCAACATCGAGATTCAAAGTGCGCTGGCCGACCTGCGCCAGGGAAAGGGAGCTGCAGCCTCTAAGAAGGGCTGAATGGGATGCAGGTGAAGTCATTCGGACTTACCCACGTCGGGCGGCAACGACAACACAACGAGGATTCTTTTCTCGTTGAAGACAAAGCGAAGCTCTATCTGGTCGCCGACGGCATGGGCGGTCACGCCGCGGGTGAGATCGCATCGCGCATCGCGGTCGACTCCATCTCCGAATTCATCATTCACACGAAAGAGGATGACGGGACGTGGCCGCACGCCTACGACGATCAGTATCGCCGCTCGACGAACCGGCTGATGGCAGCGGTGCGCATGGCCAACACGCGCGTACTCGAAGCGATGCGCAAAGATGCCCGCCTTCGCGGCATGGGCACGACCGTTGTCGCGGCGCTGGGCGACGACAAAACGATGTCGTTCGCGCACGTCGGTGACTCGCGCGCTTATCTGATCCGCGACGGCTCGCTCTCGCGCATCACCAACGATCACTCATGGGTCTTCGAGCAGGTGCAGGCCGGCATGCTGACCGAAGCGGAGGCGGAGAAACACCCTCTTCGCAACGTCATCACGCGCGCCCTCGGCGGCGCACTCTCGGTCAATCCCGATGCCACCGAAGTCGAGTCGCAGCCCGGCGATGTCTATCTTCTCTGCTCCGACGGTCTCACTGGCATGGTTCCCGAAGATGAGATCCTCCGCGTCGTGACGGAGAACGAAAACGATCTCGAGAAAGCGTGCAAGACGCTCATCGATACCGCTAATGAACGCGGCGGACTCGATAATGTGACCGCCATCCTCGTCAAAACACTATGAATATTCGTATCGATTATTGCGGCGTTTGAAACTACCTGCCTCGAGCCTCCAGTTTGGCGGCTGAAATCAAGAAAGAGCTCGGCGTCGAGAGCCAGCTCGTGCGGGGCGGCGGCGGCATTTTCGATGTCTCGGTCGATAGCAAGCGGATCTTCTCGAAGAAAGAGGAAGGACGCTTTCCGAGCGAGAAGGAAATCATCGATCAGCTGCGGGCAATCACGTCATCCTGACCCCGCGGAGCGGGGGAAGGATCTCGTTACCGAGATCCTTCGGCGTCTTCGCGCCTCAGGATGACGTTCTTCGGTAGACCAGAATCACGTTCCGTGTCTGCGCGCGATATCGCTGCGCGTCCGCGCCCCACGCATAGGCCGTTCCGTTCGGCAGGATGTCGGCGATTCCTTCCAGCGTCCACGCGCGCTGCACTTCCGACTGCTCCCAGTTGAAAATGGTCATATCGGAATCGGGGCGGCGCAGCCACGACGGCGCGTTGTCGACCATCACGAGATACTTCGGCTTCGCGCGCTCGATCTCGGCGATCATCTCTTCCTGCATCTGGTGCGCGAATCTCTGTTTTTCCATCAGCGGGTACGTGTAGATGTAACCGGTCGCCGACTTCCGTCTGGCGTAGAAAAAAATCTCAGGCTCGGATCCAAGCACCGCGATGCGATCGTTCTCTTCGGTGTGGTCCTTCAGATAGTTCGCGACTTCGACGGTCTCGAGGAACGGGTTCGACGGGAAAACGTATTTTGTGATCGCGTTGCCATCGAGCGCGAAGAGCAGTCCCCACATCCGCATCAGACTCGTCACGACGGCGATGGCAAACGCCGCCGGCGCGATGATGCGCGGTCCCGAGACCACCGCGATCGCGACGAGAATCGCGGCCGGCGGCAGCAACACGATGAAGTAGTGCTCGCGAAAGTAGAATCCGGGAGCGATCGCGACGACGGCGGCAATCGTGTAACCGACGACGAACTGCCACTGCACCTTTTTGAAAAACAGCACCACCAGGCCGGCGGCAGCTATCAACCACATCAACGGCGCGAAGTAGAAGATCGGCCGCGTGGTCATCATGAACAATTCGAGACCTTGCGACGCGGTGGCGCTGGTGAGGTACTCCTTGGCATAGCGAATCGTCCACAGCCAGAAACGCGGAAAGACTCCGCTGAGCGAAAGCGCCGCGGCCGAAATCGCTCCGACGATGGCGGCGCCGCCGATCAAATATCCGGCGCGTCGAAAGCGCGTCCACAGAAGCGCGAAGAGCGCGAATGCCGCCGCCTGCTGTTTGATCAGAATCGCGATACCGAGGAGCGCGCCGGCGGCGAGGATTTCAAATCTTGAACGATCGCGCGCCAGAAGAAACAACGCCGCCACGACAAAAAGATTCACGAAATGCGTTGCATGCGCATACAGGCCTAACAGCGCCGGCTCGAGTGAGAAGATGGCGTACGCGGCCCCGGCCATCAATCCGGCGATATTTCCAAACAGCCGCCGCGTCAGGAAGTACAGCAGCACGATCGTGGCCGCGTTTGCGATCAGGAGTCCGAGCCGAATGGCGGTGACGGTCTGGCCAAAGACAGCCATGATCGCGGCGTACGCGACGTACATCCCCGGAAACTTCATGTTGTACGCCTGCGAATACGGCGGCACGCCCTGCAGCAGCAATTGGCCGGCGTACGCGTATTCGCCCTCGTCCCGTTCGAGCGGCAAGTCGAGCAACCGCATGCGCACGATCGCCGCGAACGCGATCACGATCATCAGCACGATTGCGACGATCTGCGGCGGCCGCTCGCGCGGGTTGGCCAAGGCGGCCGAGTGTACACTCTCGCCGTGAAGATCAGTCCTGAAGAAGCGAAGCACATCGCCGAGCTCGCGCATCTCGAATTCGATGATGCCGGCCTGCAGCGCATGGCCGATGAGATGACGAAGATCCTTTCGTACATCGATCAGTTGCGCGAGGTCGAAGGCAGCCCCGACAAGAATGTCGGTGCCACACCGCTTCGCGATGATGTCGCGCGTCCGGGCATTCCGCGCGAAGCTGTCGAGCGCAACGCGCCGGCATGGCGCGATGGGCACTTCGTCGTTCCGAAAGTCATCGAATGAAAGTCGCCGAGAGTCTGGCCGCAATCGAGCGGCTCAATCCGAAGCTCAATGCGTTTCTGCGCGTCAGCGGTCGCGGCGACGGTCTTCCGATCGGCGTGAAGGACAACATCGTCACCACCGACATGCCGACCACGTGCGGATCGAAGATTCTGCACGGCTTCGTGTCGCCCTACGACGCGACCGTCATCTCGCGTTTGCGAAAAGCGGGGCGAACGATCGTCGGCAAGACAAACCTCGACGAGTTCGCGATGGGTTCGTCGACCGAGCATTCGGCGTTCGGTCCGACGCGAAATCCGTGGGACACCACGCGCGTCGCCGGCGGATCGTCCGGCGGTTCGGCGGCGGCCGTGGCAGCACGCGTCCTCGGCCTCAAGCCGACGTACGGCCGTGTCAGCCGCTGGGGCCTCGTCGCGTTTGCATCCGGACTCGATCAGATCGGCATCGTCACGAAGACCGCCCGCGAATGTGCCGAAACCCTGGGCATCATCGCCGGCCATGACCCGCTCGATTCAACGTCGAGCACGGAGCCTGTCGACGACTACGCCGCCGATGTCGACGCCGGGATCAAAGGGATGCGATTCGGCGTCGTACGCGAGGCCGTGGAAAAGCTCGAAGGCGACGTTCGCAACAATTTCGATGAAGCGCTACGCGTGCTGCGCACGGGCGGCGCCGTCGTCGAAGATGCCAGCGTACCGACGATCCGCTATGCGATCGCCGTCTACTACATCGTTGCGAATGCCGAAGCGAGCGCGAATCTCGCGCGCTTCGACGGCGTCCGCTATGGACATCGCAGCAAGCGCGCGCGGACGGTGCACGACATGTATTTCGAATCGCGCGGCGAGGGTTTCGGCGCGGAGGTCAAGCGCCGGATCATGTTGGGCACGTTCGCGCTGTCGTCCGGCTACTACGACGCCTACTACGGACGCGCACAAGCCGTGCGCGCGCGGCTGCGTCACGATTTCGCGGCCGCGTTTCAGAAGTTCGATTTTCTCCTGACTCCCACCACGCCCGAGCCGGCGTTCAAGATCGGCGCGAAGACCGACGATCCGCTGTCGATGTATCTGTCGCCGGCGAACCTGGTCGGCATCCCGGCGATCGCAGTGCCGTCCGGCTTCTCACGCGAAGGCTTGCCGCTCTCGCTGCAGATCATGGCGCCACACTTTCGGGAGAAGGCACTGCTGAGGGCCGCGGGGGCGTTTGAGAGGGAGACAGAGTATTGGCGGAAGAAGCCGTCGAATGCAGAATGAAGAATGCAGAATGCAGAAATTGTGTGTTTTCTGCATTTTGCATTCTGCATTCTGCATTCCTGTAAAATACAGCCGTGCGCGGTTGGGTGTGCGCGGTTCTCTTTGCGGCGTCCGTATACGCTGCTCCCTCAACGAAAATCCTCGCGGTAGCCCAGATTACGCCCGAGCTGCGCGCGTCGCTCGTCAGCGACTACTCGATCGACGTCGTGGTCCGGCCGCACGAGGGCGATGCCTGGACGCGGCTCGCCAAGCGCGTCACCGGCGACGCTGAAAATTGGCGCGCGCTGGCCGCGATGAACGACGAGAAGCTCACGCCCGAGACGCTCGTCCGCGTTCCGCTGCGCCTTCTGCGGCCGGAGCTGCAGCGCCAGATTCTCACCACGATTTTTCCGAAAGACGCTCCCACCGACGCCGGCTGGAAGCACGTCGTGATCGGCGCGATCGGCGGCGAAGGGGAGTCGTTGTGGAGCATCGCCGAGTGGTTCACCGGCAGCGGCGAGAACTACGCCGCGATCCGCCAGGCGAACCCGGCGCAGGGACTCGCGACTCAGGTCGGTGATGTCGTCCTCATTCCGAAGCAATTGCTCGCACCGGCATTCGGTGGCGAGAGGGAGGGGTTGAATGTATCGACGAAGGCTACGGAGGTTCGGAAATCGGAAGACGATCCGATTGAGCATGCGCCAGCGGATGCGGGGCAGCCGTCGCTGAGCTATGAGCGCAACACGTCCGAACCGTACGCCGTCTACCGGCTGCAAAAAGGGGAGGCCCTCTACTCGTCGGTGGCTATCCGCTTCACCGGCCGCGTTTATGCGAAAGACGTCGGCGACGTCGTCGATCGCGTCGTGCACTTCAACGGCATCGACGACGTCGCGAAGATCCCGGTCGGCTATGCCGTGAAAATTCCGATGTCGCTTCTGCTGCCGGAGTATCTGCCGGCCGACGATCCGGCCCGCGTTGCGGCGGAGATGGCGAAGCGAGAGAGCGCCAAGCTCGCCAAGCGGACGCGCGCGCGGAATCTCTCCGGCGTTCACGTGATCCTCGATGCAGGCCACGGCGGAAGCGATCCCGGCGCGTTTTGCGACGGCGTCGCCGAATCGGGCTATGTCTTCGACGTCATGAACCGGCTGAAGGAGATCCTCGCGAAGAAAAGCGCTGCGAAAGTATCCGTCACTCGCAACGAGGACTTCGTGCTGACGACACCGCTGTACGAGCTCGATGATCCGATTGTGGGGGTCCATCTGCGCTGGTACCTCGCGAATTCGATATTCCGGCGTGCGATGCGCAAGGGCGTTCCGAAAGAAAAAGTCGTTTTCATTTCGATTCACGCCGATTCGCTGCATCCGTCGCTGCGCGGCGCAATGGCGTACATTCCGGCCGAACGTTACGTGACAGGCTCCTATCGCAAGACGGAGAGCGTCTATCTCGCGCGCGCCGAAGTGCGCGAGCATCCGGTCGTCCGGCATTCCGAGGAGGAGTCGCTGGCGGCGGAGGGACTGTCGCGCGATCTCGCGGAATCGATCGTCGACGCCTTCGAAACGCGCCATCTGCACGTGCATCCATTCAATCCCGTGCGCGACAACGTCGTGCGCGACGGACGCGAATGGGTGCCGGCGATCATTCGCTACAACCTCGTTCCCACCCGCCTCCTCCTGGAAGTCTGCAACCTCGGCAACCGCAACGATCGCGATCTGGTGAAGACGCGCAAATATCGGCAACAGGTCGCCGAGGCCATGTACGAGGGGCTGATGAATTTTTTCACGGACCGCGAGGAACCTGGTTCGGTGGTCGCGCGAGCGACGCAGTAAAATCCGCTCCGATGCCGCGCTCTTTCGAAGGGGATCACAACGGCGAAGGTCTGCATGTCGGCGTGATCGCCAGCCGATTCAACGACGAGATCGTCGAGGGTCTTCTGCGGGGCGCGATCGAGTGTCTGACGCAACATGGGTTGTCCGACGACGCGATCTCCGTTTATCGCGTGCCGGGCGCCTTCGAGATTCCGACGCTCGCGAAGATGCTCGTCACCAACTTCGACGCGCTCATCGCCCTCGGCTGCATTCTCCGCGGCGACACGCCACACTTCGAATTCATCGCGCATCAAGTCACGACCGAGTTGTCGCGCCTCTCTTCCGACGCACAGTCGCCGATCGCATTCGGCGTCATCACGTGCGACACGCGGCAGCAGGCTGTCGATCGCTCCTCGCCCGGCGCGGGCAACAAGGGATGGGAAGCGGCGCTGGCCGCGATCGAGATGGCCAATCTGTGGCGCGTCATTCGCACAGGGAAGAAATAGATGGGCGCGAGAAGAAAAGCGCGCGAGCTCGCGCTTCAGATGCTCTACCAGCATGATGTGTCCGGCAATCCGCCCGACACGATCATCACCACCTTCGAAGATCTGCAGAAGTCGAAGCCGAATACGCGCGAATTCGCGACGCGGGTGTTCAAGGGGACGGTCGACAATCTGCAGAAGATCGACGCGATGATCGTGCAGCAGGCCGACAACTGGCGGATCGAGCGGATGGCGGTCGTCGACCGCAACATCATCCGCATGTCGATCTACGAATTCTT
>QHVX01000051.1:31649-32120 GCA_003222375.1 Acidobacteriota bacterium | reverse complement strand
CGACACGCCGGTGCCCATCAGCGCCATGCCCATGCCGTGCATGATCGTCTTCACGTCGGCGAAATCGAGATTGATCTCGCCCGGCACGGTGATCAGATCGGAAATGCCCTGCACCGCCTGGCGCAAAACATCGTCGGCGATCTTGAACGCTTCGCCGAGCGACGTGGCGCGTTCGACGAAGTTGAGAAGGCGCTCGTTCGGAATCGTGATCAGCGTGTCGACCGTGTCGCGCAGCGCGCGGATGCCCTGCTCGGCCTGCACGCGCCGGCGCTTGCCTTCGAATGCAAACGGCTTCGTGACGACCGCCACCGTCAGCGCGCCTAACTCGGCAGCCAGCGAGGCGATGATCGGGGTGGCACCGGTTCCCGTCCCCCCACCCATCCCGGTCGTGATGAAGATCATGTCGGCGCCGCTGAGCGCCTCCAGGATCCGATCGGTGTCTTCCAGCGCAGCCTGCTTGCCGACTTCGGG
>QHVX01000051.1:24246-31619 GCA_003222375.1 Acidobacteriota bacterium | reverse complement strand
GAGCGAGGTGCGCATCGCCTGCACATCGGTGTTGGTGACCAGGAACTCGACGCCCTTGATTCCTGCCTGGATCATCCGGTTGACGGCGTTACCCCCACCACCGCCCACCCCGATCACCTTGATCTTCGCCGTGAGCTGCTCCTCGTCGAGCGAGATCTTCAGCTTGCCCGCGTCCGGTGATTCGTCAAACGTTATCATTTACAGTCTCCCATTATCATACACAATTAGTTCGCCGCAAACCAGGCTTTCAATGACTCGGCAACCTTCGCCAATCCTCGGCGCGGACGCCGGCGGATCCGCGCGCGATCGCGGAATCCCCACAACAGCAGGCCGGTGGCAGCCGCCCATTCGGGACCGTTCACGGTGTCGGCGAGACCCGCCAGGCCGCGCGGAACGCCTTTGCGCGCCTGCTGATCGAACACCTGCTCGACCATCTCCACCATACCGTCCATCTCCGCTCCGCCGCCCACCAGCACCACGCCTGAGCGAATCTCTTTCTCCAATCCGACTTTTTCGAGATCGTGATAAACGAGCTTCGCGATCTCGGCCGCCCGCGGCTCGAGAATGTTGGTGAGCTCGTGCTTCGACAAAATCTTCGGCGCACGGCCGCCGACGGTCGGCACCTCGATCGGATCATCGTTCGTGACCAGCGACGCCAGCGCGCAGCCGTAGCGCTTCTTGATGCGTTCGGCATCTTCCATCGGTGTGCGCAGCACGACCGAAATATCGCTCGTGAAGTGCCCCGCGCCGACCGGCAGCACGTTCGTGTGAATCACATTGCCTTCGAGAAACACGGCGTAGTCCGTGGTTCCGGCACCCAGGTCCATGAGGAGGACACCCATCTCGCGTTCGTCCTGCGTCAACACCGCTTCGGCCGCCGCCAGTTGCTCGAGCACGAGCTCCTGTACCGCGATGCCCGATTTGTTGACGGCCGTCAAGACATTTTGATTGTGTGTGCGCGCGCCGGTGACGATGTGCACGTTGGCCTCGAGACGCGCCGCCGTCATGCCCAGCGGATCGTGAATGCCGTCCTGTCCGTCGACGATGAACTCGCGCGGAATGACGTGAAGCAGCTCCAGCTCTGCCGGAATGTTGATCGACTTCGATGCTTCGATCACGCGATCGATGTCTTCGCGCGAAATCTCTTTGTGCTTGCCGCCGACCGAAACGACGCCGCGGGAGTTGACCGATCGGATGTGATCGCCCGCCACGCCGACGTACACCGACTCGATCTGCAACCCCGCCATGACCTCGGCCTCATCGACCGCTTTCTTCACGGCGTCGATCGCCTGATCGAGATTGATGATGTTGCCGCGCCGCGTTCCCTTCATCGGCGCTGTGCCCTTGCCGATGATCTCGAGCTGGTTGCGTTCGGTGATCTCGCCGACCAGCACGCACACCTTCGACGTCCCGATGTCGAGCGCGACGATGTACTTTTCTTCGGTCTTCGGCATCTGATGTTCCTCCTCAATTCGTGATCGGCACCGGGACGAGCGGCCGCTGAACCATCGGCGCGGACGGCATCGGGCGCAGCGGCTTGATGACGATCCGCCCGCTGAAGCGAAGATCGGCATACGCGATGTCGCCGCGGACGAAATGCTCGGCGTTGGCGATGGCGCGGAGATCGCGCCACTTCGACGACAAGTCCTGTTCGTCGGCGTAGACGAACGCGTGCAATTCACGATCGAAAAATGCGAAGCCGCGCGGCGCCAGCGGCCGGAGCTCGGAGATTCTCGCGTACAGGTCGGGATCGTTTCCTCGAAGCTGCCGCAGAATCGCAACGCAACGCGACAAATCGCGCGGTTGTGCGCCGCTGATCATGGGCAGATCGGCGTCGCCGACCGACGGCGAGAGGCCCGCGAAAGCAGCGCCGTGATCGTCGACGTAGCGGATCGCGTCGTCCGACTGTGCCAGCGCGATCGGTACGCGTTCGACGATCCGCACGCGCAGTGTATCGGGCAGCTTTTTCTCGATCTCAACGCGGCTAACCCACTGCAAAGAAGCGATTTCCGTCCGGAGCCGCGCAATGTCGAGGTTGAACAGATTCGCGCCCATGTAGTGCCGTTTGACCTCCGCGAGGTCGGCGGCAGTCGTGTGTTGCGCGCCGATGATGTCGAGTTGCCGAACAGCGAATCGGCGATCCGATTGCGTGCGGCGGTAAAGAACCGTCAGCGCCGCGATCGCGACGAGCAGAAGAATTCCATTTCGAAGAACAACCAGCAATCGACGCAACTGAACACTCCGATAGTTGCGTCGAACGCTGTCGACGTCCGAGGGCCGCAGAAACCGGTCGGTCGATTCAAATTGCGGTTGCAGGCTGCTCATGGGTCGGCCTCTGCGAGCGCTTCACTGATCTCATGGACGTCGCCGGCGCCGAGCGTGACGAACAGATCGTTCGGCCGCAGTCGCTGACGGAGCTTTTCGACAATCTGCTCGTTGCTGCCTTCGACGAATTCCACGCCTTCGACAGCGTCGGCGATCAATCGCGCCGTGATCCCCTCGATCGGCTCTTCACGCGCGGCGTAGATCGGAGCGACCAGCGCCACATCGGCGACTTTCAACGACTCGCCGAATTCGCGCGCGAAGTCGCGGGTGCGGGTATAGAGATGCGGCTGAAAGAGCGCGACGATCCGGCGATTCGGATAGCCGGTGCGGGCGGCGGTCAGCGTCGCGCGGATTTCAGTCGGATGATGCGCGTAGTCGTCGACAATCAGCGCGCCCGCGAATTCGCCGAGGAGTTGGAAGCGCCGTTCGACGCCGAGAAACTTCGCCAGACCAGCCGCCATCACCGAAGTTGCGATACCGAGCTCGCGGGCAACTGCAATTGCGGCCAGCGCGTTGCGCACGTTGTGCTCGCCCGGAACAAACAGCCGGAACCAGCCGACATCCGGCACTTGGAAACGCGAACCTCGCTCGTCGAACGCGATGTTCGTCGCGCGGAGATCGGCGTTGTCGGCGAGACCGTATCGAATGGTGCGCTCTTTTGTTTTTTTCAGAAGCGCAGCCACGGTCGGATCGTCGATGCATCCCACCACCGCGCCGCCCGGCTTGATGCCTTCGACGAAAACGCGAAACGATTCTGCGATGGCGTCGAAGCTGCCGTAGTACTCGAGATGATCGGCCTCGATGTTCGTCACGACCGCGATCTGTGGATGCAGCTCGTGAAAGCTGCGGTCGTATTCATCCGCCTCGACGACCGCCCAGTCGCCCTTCCCGTTCCTGGCGTTCGATCCGATGTTGCGCAGCATGCCGCCGATGACGATGGTCGGATCGAGGCCCGCTTCTTCGAGGACCACCGCGATCATCGCGGAGGTCGTCGTTTTGCCATGCGTTCCCGAAACGCCGACGCCGCGCTTGTCGTTGACCAGCGCGCCGAGAACTTCCTTGCGCTTCATGACCGGAATGCGCCGCGCGCGAGCGGCGTCGACTTCCGCGTGCGCTCCATGAATGGCGGAAGTGATCACGACCAGGTCGACGCCCTCGAGGTGCGCCGGATCGTGTCCGATCGACACACGGATGCCACGGCTGGAAAGAAGATCGGATGCCGCGGAGGGCCTCAGATCGCAGCCGGAGACTTTGACTCCGCGCTCGGCGAGGATCTCAGCAATGCCACTCATTCCGATTCCGCCGATGCCGACGAAATGAATGTTATTAATGTGTTCAAAATTCATTAGGTTCGTGGCTTGCTTAATGTTGAATTTTATTCGGTTCTCTCAATTTTATCGAGTAAATCTACGATTTTCTTTGTCGCTTCGGGCGCGGCCAGCGAACGCGCTGCCGCTCCCATCCGCGCCACGCGCGCGGCGTCGCTCAAAATTTCGCTGATCGTCATCGCGAGTTTTTCAGGCGTGAGCTGCGATTCCGTGATCACCACCGCTCCGCCGGCCTTCTCCACCACCCGGGCGTTCAGTTCCTGATGGTTGTTGGTCGCGGCCGCAAACGGAATCAGAATCGCTGCCCGCCCAACCGCGGCCAGCTCGCCGATCGTCATCGCTCCGGCGCGGCTCACCACGACATCGGCGGCCGCAATCTCGTCGACGATCGGATCGAGATACGGAACGACACGGGCATCCGCGAACGCTGACGTGCGATAGGCCTGACGCACCTGATCGAGCTCCTTCGCTCCGGTCTGATGCACGATCGTCAAACGGTCCTTGAGTCGCGCCAGAAAAAGAAGCGCGCCGCTCATTGCTTCGTTGAGGACGTGCGAGCCTTGGCTGCCGCCGAAAATCAAGAGACGGTGCCGGGTGCCGGGTGCCGGGTGCCGGCTTGCTTCGAAAAATTCTTTCCGAATCGGATTACCAGTGACGACCGCGTCGGCGCGCTTCATGCGCGATCCTGCATCGGGAAAAGCGACCGCCACGGCCTTCACGAATTTTGCGAGCGTCCGATTCGCGAGACCCGGAAAGGCGTTCTGCTCGTGGATGGCCGTTGGAATCCCCTGCATCCGCGCCGCGAGAAGCACCGGGCCTGACGCGTAGCCGCCGACACCCAGGACGACGTTAGGCCGGTGCCTGCCGACGACGACCCACGCCTGCGCGAAGCCCACCGGCAGTCACGCGAGATTCTTGATGAGATCGAGTCCACCCTTGCCTTTCAATCCGCCGGCGGAGATGAACTCGAGCGGAAAGCCGGCCTTCGGAACGATCGTCTTCTCGAGGCCGTACTGCGTGCCGACAAAAACGACACGCCGTTTCGGATCGCGCGCCACGAACTCCTGCGCGATCGCGATCGCCGGGTAGATGTGGCCTCCCGTGCCACCGCCTGCGATCATCAACACGCCACTCACGCCCATGATCAAGAGTCCCCTAACCCGACTGCTGCGAAAGATTGAGAAGCAAGCCGACCGCGATGAGGCTCGTGATCAACGACGAGCCGCCGTAGCTGACCAGCGGCAGCGGCAGTCCCTTGGTCGGCACGAGGCAGAGCGCGACGCTGATGTTGATGAGCGCCTGGATGGCGATCATCATCGTGAATCCGAGCGCTGCGTAAAAATCAAAGCGCTCCTGGCTGAACCGCGCGATCCGGAAGCCGCGCCAGACCAGGAATGCGAACAGCGAAATGACGGCAATCGCACCGACGAAGCCGAGCTCCTCGCCGATGATCGAGAAAATGAAATCGGTGTGCGGCTCGGGCAGGAAAAACAGCTTCTGACGGCCATTGCCGATGCCGAGTCCGTGCAAGCCGCCCGTGCCCACCGCAATCAGCGACTGCATGGCCTGAAATCCCTTCCCCTGCGGATCGGCCTCCGGATTCAGAAACGTGAGCAGGCGATCGCGCCGGTAGGACGCGCTGAAGAGAACCATGATGGCCGCCGGCGCGAGCATCAGTCCGAAGGCAGCGATGCGTTTCCACCGCACGCCGGCCGCGAAAATCATCCCGGCCGCCACGAACATCAGCGTCATCGCCGTTCCAAAATCGGGCTCGATCAGGATCATGCCGGCGAACAGCGCCAGAATCGCGGTCAGCGGCAGCAGCGTGGTCGTCAACTCATTGATACGCTCTTCACGCCGTGCCAGGAACGAGGCCACGAACAGAATGATCACGGGCTTCGCGAGCTCGCTGGGCTGCACACGGAAATAGGTCAGTGCAATCCAGCGATGGGTGCCGTTGACCGACGGTTGGAAGAGCGCCGCGATGAGCGCCATCAACGCGACGAACATCAGCGCGTAGATCACGCGACGATCGCGCAGGATCGCCAGATCGATATGCATCACCGCCAGCATCAGCATGCTGCCTGCGATCAGCCAGATGCACTGGCGGGTGATGTAGTAGTACGGACTGTCGAATCCACTCTTCTGCGCCGTGATGATCGCCGAGGCGCTGTAAATCATCACGAGACCGATGACGATCAGCAGCATCGCGGCCGCGAACAGCCAGGTGTCGTAGGTGAGTTTGCGACTCATAACATGATGCCTCGTGCCGGGTGCCGAGGTGCTGCGTGCCGCGTGGACTTACGGCACGCGGGGCGCGGCACGCGGCACCTAAAGCTGTCGAACCAGATCCTCAAAGTGCTCTCCCCGATGTTCAAAATTTCGGTACTGATCGAAGCTCGCACACGCCGGCGACAACAGCACCGTGTCGCCCGGCTTGGAATGCTCCGATGCCCACTTGACGGCGTGCTGCATGTCGCCCATCGGCACGATGTTCGCGACGCCCTCGAGCGCCGACGCGATGCGGTCGGCGGCTTTCCCGATCGTGATCACGGCGCGCGTTTTCTCGGCGATCAGCTCGCGCATGCGCTCGAACTCTCCCGCTTTGTCTTTGCCGCCCAGGATGAGGAGAACGGAGGCGGGATGGAATCCCTCCAGCGACTTGAGCGTGGCGTCGCGTTCGCGCACCAGCACCATGCGATGGGGCAAGCCCGCGAATGTCCCGAAGGCGATCTGGACCGCGACGTCGTCCGCGCCCGCTGCGCGAGCGGCCAGCCACGACGCCAGCGCGTTTTCGACATTCGCGAGCCCTGCCAGCTTGAGCGACGAACGCGGAATGCGCCGCGCATCGCCGCCGACGCGAAGCGCCATGGCGTCACCATCGAGAAAGGCTCCTTCGTCGACTTGCTGCGATGCTGAAAAACGCCACGTGCGCGCTGTCGCTGGTCCGCGCTCCTTCTGACGGCGCTCGGCGGCGTTGACGATGGCGGTGTCGGACTTCTCCTGATTGCGAAAGATTCTGTATTTCGCGGCCGCGTAGGCGTCGAAGTTCGGATAGCGATCCATGTGGTCAGGCGTGACGTTGAGCAACAGCGCGATGTTGGCGTGGAAGCTGTCGACGGTCTCGAGCTGAAACGAGGAGAGCTCGAGAACGTACGTCCGCGGCTTTTCGAGATCGAGCGATGCGATCAGCGGCTGGCCGATGTTGCCGGCGACGATCGGCTGATGCCCCGCCACTTTCAGGATCTCGCCGATGAGGGCGGTCGTCGTCGATTTTCCATTTGAACCCGTGACCGCGATGACAGTTCCGTGCAGGTAGCGGTAGGCCAGCTCGATTTCGCCGATCACGGGAATCGATCGCGACGCCGCGTGCTGCAGCAGCGGAATGTTGAGCGGTACGCCCGGGCTGACGATGATCGTGCTGGCGCCGTTCAGCGCCGTCTCGTCCTGATATCCGAAAAATCGCCGCACGCGCTGATCGAGCGGATAGGGCACATCGGGATGCTGACTGCTGTCGGCGATCGACACCTCTTCGCCGCGCGCGACGAGAAAATTCGCCGCCGCTACGCCTGACTTGCCCGCTCCCACCACTAAGTATTTCATCGAAGTTTCAAGGTCGAAAGACTCAACAGCGCAAAAATGATGGCGATGATCCAGAAGCGCACGACCACTTTCGTCTCGCGCCAGCCGGCGAGCTCGAAGTGGTGATGCAGCGGCGAC